>JACZUR010000112.1 GCA_022573095.1 Gemmatimonadota bacterium
CTTATGGAGCCTAGCCCGAGTTCCGAGTTTGTCGACAACCGGCCCCATAAGGGTCAAATGGCACAGGGCGTCCCGGGTTCCTTGAAGAAAGAGCATCGGCAGATTGACTAACGAAAGGTGCTCAGCACGCTCTACTCCCGGACGTTGTGGCGGATGAAGCGGAAATCCCAGGAATACTAGGGCGCGAACACCGTCCAGGGGTTTTTCAGCTACTGCGGTGGACGTCATTCGGCCACCCATCGACCTGCCTCCGGCGATGATCGGCAGATCGGGAACCAGCCGCCCCGCCTCGGCGGTGGCGCCGCGCACTGTAGCTTTCAGCACATTGGGATAGTCGGGGCGCCTCCTACCGGCCTCCATGTAGGGGAACTGGTAGCGGAGCGTGGCCACGCTTCGCGAGGCCAACAGAGCGGAGATCTCTTCCATAAACGGATGGCGCATACCCGCCCCCGCCCCGTGCGCCAGCAGATAGAGGACTTTCGCGTTACTGGGGACATGGAGGAGACCTGATACTTTGCCCAGCTTCGTCCCCGACTCGAAGCGCAACTCTCGTCCGATCATGCAACAAACTTTGCCAACCGGCTAAGAACATCATTGAGATCGGGGGCGTGATCCAGGACATCGATGCACGGATCGCCG
Source organism: Gemmatimonadota bacterium (assembly GCA_022573095.1). Classification (GTDB taxonomy): domain Bacteria; phylum Gemmatimonadota; class Gemmatimonadetes; order Gemmatimonadales; family GWC2-71-9; genus B16T1B5. The sequence continues at coordinate 640 of JACZUR010000112.1, forward strand.
CCCAGTTTCAGCATGCGCTTGGGCAGAGTCTTCATCGTGTAGCGCATCATATCCAGCTTCGACGTCACCTCGGTCCAACGGAGCGGTGCCGACACCGGTGCTCCAGGCAGCGGACGCACGCAAAAAGGAGCCGCAATAAGCCGTCCGCGACCGTTTTGCAGGTAGTCCACATAAACCTTTCCCTCGCGTCTCGACACCTGACGTTTGAGAGTGGCAATCTCGGGAAGTTCGGCGACAATGACCTGACCGATCAGCTGCCCCAACAGCCGCGATTGTTCGTAGGTATACTGCTGAGCCAGGGGAAGCAACACGTGGAGCCCGGAGGATCCGCTCGTTTTGATAAACGACGGAAGGTGAATCTGGTCGCAGAGTTTCCTAATCGCACGCGCCACCTTAACCACGTCAGTGAACGGGGCATCCTTGGGATCCAGATCGAGTACACACCAGTCGGGATTTTCCAGCGACCCAATCCGTGAAGACCATATGTGTAGCGGGATTGTCCCCATGTTGGCGAGATAGAGGAGCGACTCCGGGTCCTCGCAAACAAAGTACTCCAGTTCGCGCTGCGACCCCTCGCTCCAAAGACGTTCGCGTCGGATCCAATCGGGCACAAAGCCCGGCGCGTCTTTTTGGTAAAACGACTTTCCCTCGATACCGTCAGGATACCTGGTGAGGACGACGGGTCGGTCCCTGAGATAGGGGATCAACCACTCGGCCACAGAACCGTAAAACTCGATGAGATCCCCCTTCGTAAATCCTTCCGAAGGCCAGAAGATCTTGTCGAGGTTCGTAAACGGTACTTCCCGAATTTCTGATGATTTCCCCAGTTCTATAGCCCTCGGTTCCTCCAGTACCGCGTCGTCGATCCGTAGGCATTCAGCGGAAACTTTGTCATCTCTCATTCGCAGAAATACTGGATGCCTTAACAAGTGGCCCTCAGTGAGTTCTTTGAAGCGTACTTCACACACGAGTTCAGGCGCGACCCAGCGGTTGTTGTCTCCCTTCGGAACGTCACCAGCACACGGTACATTCTCTACAAGCATTGACCCAAGTTCCGTTGCTATCTCGAGTAAACTCGTTTCGTCGAAGCCGGTACCAACACGCCCCACATACATCAACTCGCCGTCTACGAATTGCGCCAGATGCAAAGCGCCAAAGCCGCTGCGTGAGCCACCGGGATCGGTATAGCCGACAATGACAAAATCATCCGAACGCATCGCCCTAATCTTGACCCACTCGGCACTCCTACCGCCGCGGTAGGGTGACGCGCCCCTCTTGCCGACTATCCCCGCCAACCTCATCTCCTGTACTTGCTCGAACATCGCCTCTCCCTGCGCCTCGATGTGATCCGAGTAACGGAGCGGTCCGACCGTAGGAAGCACCTCGCGGAGAATCGTCTTTCGTTTCTCCAGCGGAAGCGGCTTGAGATCACGATCCGCGAAGCCCAGTAGGTCGAATACGAAGTAGCTTGCGGGGAGCTCGACAGACGCGCGTTTGATATCGATCCTGTTGGTAAGGCGGCCGCGCTTCTGCAGCCGACCAAAATTCGGTAGACCCGACTCGTCATGCACAACAACCTCGCCATCCATAAGGAGATCCCTGTACGGGAGCGCCTCTGCTGCTTTGACAACCTCGGGAAACACGTGCGTGAAATCATTGCCGGCCCGGGATCGCAGTCGAGCTTTTCCGTTCTCTAGGGCGGCAAGCAGCCGATATCCGTCATACTTGAGCTCGAACAGCCAATCTGGATCTGTAAACGCACCATCGCGCGACTCTGCCAGCATCACTTCGACATCGGCTATATTGACACGCCCTGTGGGCGCCTTCAGACGCGACAGCTTTCTAAGTATTCCCGCGGAGTGGTTGCCACCAGAACCAAGTTCTTCGACCGTTAAGCCGGAAAGAATGGAGTCTTCGGGATACCCCGACTCCGTATCCGGAACGTCCGCAACATACCCGTCTCTCTCCTTGATCAACAACCATCCCTTCTCTTCGCGTTTGATCTTAACAAGGGTCCAGCGGCCGCGAAGTTTATATCCATGTAGATCGAAGAGCAGCTTCCCCTTCTTGATTCCCTCTTCAGGATCTTCGATGGGAACCCAGCGACCTCTGTCCCACACGATCATCGCACCCGCACCGTAGTTTCCTTCGGGGATAACTCCCTCGAATTCGCAATACTCCAGCGGGTGATCTTCGACCTTGATGGCGAGTCTTTTCACGGACGGGTTCGGGTTAGGTCCTTTGGGAACCGCCCAGGATACCAGGACGCCTCCCATTTCGAGTCTCAAGTCCCAGTGGAGGCGGCTGGCGGCATGTTTGTGGACAACAAAGACCCCGGATCCGGAGCCGCCTGAGCCGCCAAACGGCTCCGGTGTCTGATCCGCTGATCGCTTTGCCCTATAAGGATTTAGGCGATCGTCAGAACTCTTACTTGCGGTCATGGTTGTGATTCCTTATAAATAGTCCCCCTATGAGCGCACGAGCAATCGGCACAGCCACTGTTTCATTTGGCCTGGTTTCGATACCAGTCAAACTATACTCCTCCGGTGAGCCGGGGCAGAAAATAGGGTTCAATCTCATCCATAAGGACTGCGGCTCCAGATTGAAGCAGCAGTACATATGCCCGCAAGACTCCGAAAAGGTCGAACGCGAGGACATGGTCAAAGGATATGAGTTTTCCAAGGGCCGATATGTGCTGTTCAACAACGAGGAACTCAAGGCTATCGAAGAAAAGTCGACCCAGTCGATCGAGATAACCGAGTTCGTCCCGGCCGAACAGGTGGAGCGCATTTACCTGGACAAGGTCTACTACCTCGGACCGGACAAAGGCGGGGAGCGATCTTACAGACTGCTGTGCCGCGCTCTGAGGGAAACCGGCAGAGCTGCTATCGGGAAATATGCCGCTAGAGGTAAGGGCTACCTCGTTATGGTGCGCCCGTACGGCGACGGCCTCGTTTTAGAGCAACTCAAGTATGCCGACGAAGTCAAAGCATTTGAGGAGGTTCCCCTGGGTGAGGGAGAGGTGAAACCAGAGGAACTACAATTGGCCAAACAGCTAGTCGAACAGGCGGCATCCGACCACTTCCGTCCGGAGAATTACAGCGACGAGGTGCGCGCCCGGATCTTGGAACTGATCCAGCGCAAAGTCGACGGCGAAGATATAACTGTCGCTCCGAGCGAAGAACCCCAGACTCAGATCATCGATATTATGGAAGCGCTCAAGGCGAGCCTAGCCGGTGGTCAAGCAGCGGCCACGGGGCCCAAGGGCGCTAGGCGTGCTGCGAAAAAGGCGGGCCCTAAAAAAGAAACCGGAAAAGCCATTAGGAAGAAGGCGTCAGCCTAGCACGGCCCGCGCGCGCTCCCCCCTCCCCCCGTGAAAGGATACTCCACTCGTGACGTAGCCGAGTTACTGACCCTATCGGCTGCGCAAGTGAGGTCTTACGCGCGGGGTGAGTTTCTTGCGGTCGAAAAAGATCCCCGCGGTGAATACAGGTTCTCGTTTCAGGATGTAGTGCTCCTACGGACCGCCAAAGAACTTCGCTCATCCAACATCAAACCCAAGAAAATCATGGAGGCACTTAGAAAACTCCGAGTGCAACTGCCATCGAACAGGCCACTAAGCGCCGTCCACATAGTTGCGGAAGGTGGAAACGTTGTCGTTCGAGATGGTACTACGATATGGAATCCAGAATCGGGGCAGGTGCAGTTTGATTTTTCCGTGGCAGAACTCGCTACCCAGATGGTACCGCTCGCGTTGAAGAAAATAAGGCTGGTAGAGACGGCCGACGCGCCCGACGCAGACGAGTGGTACGACCTCGGCTACGATCTCGAGAGCGTTGACCCCGGGGAGGCCATCGAAGCCTACCGCAACGCGATCGACCTCGACCCGTCGCACGCTGACGCAAGAGTCAACCTCGGCATACTTCTCTTCGAGATGGGCCGGATCGAAGAAGCCGAAGATCATTACAGAGCTGTGCTCGATCTGACTCCCGGCCACGCCACTGCATCCTTCAATCTCGGACTCGTCCTGGAACAAACCGGCCGTGTTGAAGAGGCAATCGCTGCCTACGGGAGCGCGATAGAAAACGATCCGACCTTCGCTGATGCCTACTACAACATTGGGCGTCTGTACGAACAGAAGGGCAAGCGGGCCGCGGCGCTTCGGCATATGGCCACGTTTCGGAGACTAACGTCCGAGTAGTAACGGAACTCGGGCCGGCGTCGCGCTGTATCCCGTCTATCTTTTACGAGCAAGCAGGGGTCATGGGGATTGGTGGTGACGTTCTTGTCGGATATCGGGTAGATAATATACGTAGCGCACAATAGAACCACATTTTACCCGGTAGTAGCATGTTGTGGAAATCCACTAGACACTTTTCGTCAGCGGTGGCCTCGGCCGTCGTAGTTGTATCATGCAACTCGGCGCCAATCGCACCCCCCCAATCCGAACGGTTCGTATCGCAGATTCCCTTTGGAGTTGAACAGGCAATCACCGTCACACCGGTCGAGCCGAGAACCGGCGAGAACATCACGATCGAATCAGTGATAACGAACGTATCCACTAACTCACTTGAGCTTACATCGCGAATCTGTGGACTGAATCTGGGTGGCGATCTGGAAACGTCTCTACCGCTGGGCGTAGTGAGATGCGCCGGCTTCAGTCAGACGGTCACCCTTCTTCCCGGAGAAACGATTCGTGAGACGGAACTCAGGACCGTTAACTCGCCAGCTGGAATCTTTACGCTGGAGGTGCAACATCTATTGGATCCCACCCACACCGGCGAAGCGGAAATCAGAATAGTAGAGTAATCAGACCTGGACTACTGCCTTCCTGTCGACCCCTGTTGTTACGGGTCGCCTCGTGAATCACCCACCAACACGCTTACAGCAGCCCAGGATCGTTCCGGATCGAGAGTGTAGCGTGCGTCGGCCACGTAAACTATCCACGCTTCGCCTCGACTCTCGGAAGCGTAGTATGGAAAACGCGACCAAGTGGTGAAACGTTCAACTATAGGGTGTCGAGATGCGGTGCTCTCAGCCGCATTCCAGGCGCCCTTTGCGAATCGGACATTGTAAGAATCTAACCTTTGGGAGCCCAAGAGAGACAACGTGGCGAAGCCATAACCATCGGCGTCTTCTATCACCACAAACTTGCTGAACGGATTCACTGCAACAGGTGCCACCATCACTCGGACATGCTGTTCAGACGGATTACCGATCTGCGCTAGAACTTCCGTCCTGGCGGCAAATGCAATAGCAGCGGATACGCCAACGTAGACCGCAGCCCCAGCCAGAGCGCGCCGCGCCGATCTGCCTGACCGCTGCGACCTTCCGTTCGAACTCGACTTCTTAGTCCTCGCGCTTACCAGACCCAGGCCGAGTATCAGCCATATCCATGGATCAACGATAAAGAGAGTATCGCCGTAGAACCATCTGCCTGAGAACGGTTCAAGCAAGCGTATTCCGTAGACATTTAGGAAGTCGAGTAATGGGTGAGTGACGCCGGACACGTAAGCCAGCGCTAACACCCACGCGGGGTTAAGCCGCTCACTGCTGGGCGTGTCGTTGCGCAGTGACATCAGACGGTGCCAGACAACAACAGCTCCTGTGAGAAGCAGTGGAAGAAGTGCGAGCCCTAGCAGTCCGTGTGTCAGTCCTCGGCGGAACGCTAACGCGGCAACCGGTCCCCACAAGTAGGACAAGACATCTATGTCGGGAAGGTTGGCCCCGATGATAAGCGTCGCAGTACCGTAGGCGGTCCGCTTCTTGAGGCCGCTCTCTGCCAGGACGGCGCCTACAAGAGTGTGACAGACTGGATCCAACGGACGCTACTGCCTACCCAACCGCGTTCGCACCACGAGCTTTCGCCCTAATTAGTTGCCGCCTTGGCAATCTCTTCTTCGCGGAGCTGGCGGCGGAGAATTTTCAGCACGGTACTTTTCGGGAGCTCGTCCCTGAACTCGATGGAGCTTGGTATCTTGTAGGCTGCCAAATTCTTCCTGCAGTGATCGATCAGTTCGTTCTCGTCAGGCTGATAGCCTTCCTTCGCAACTACGAACGACTTTACGGCCTCACCGCGCTTGGGATCGGGTACGCCTATCGTCGCGGCCTCCAAAACCGCTGGATGCTCAACAAGTATCCGGTCTATTTCATCGGGATAGACATTGTAACCGCTAGCGAGAATCATGTCCTTCTTTCTGCCCGCGATAAAGAAGAAGCCGTCCTCGTCCATGTAGGCGATGTCACCAGTATAGAGCCAGCCGTCACGAATCATGTGCTGAGTTGCTTCAGGATTCTTCCAGTACCCTTTCATAATCTGGGGACCCTTGAGGATCAACTCGCCCTTCTCACCTGGGGGCAATTCAGTGAGACCGTCCTCGATATCGACGATTCGCGCGTCCGTATCAGCCAGCGGGACGCCGATGCTACCTACCTTACGTGCGTTCGTCACTGGATTGGAGTGGGTTACGGGAGAGGTTTCGGTAAGCCCGAATCCCTCAGTGATCTTTCCACCCGTCAGCTCCTCGAACTGTTTCAAAACCTCAACAGGCAGCGGAGCTGATCCAGAATTACAAACTTTGATGCTCGACAGATCGAGCTTGTCCACACCGGGATACTGGTTGACAGCGTTGTACATCGCCGGAACAGCGGGAAAAAGAGTCACTCTATACTTCACCAGGTTGCTAACCATACGCGGTATGTCCCTCGGATTCGACATGAGCACGATATGTGCAC
>JACZUR010000004.1 GCA_022573095.1 Gemmatimonadota bacterium
ATCAAGAAGGAACGTTTGTTGTTTAGGGGGCAGCGACCTCTGAGTTCCGTCGCGGGTATACACGTTGCTGTGGACGATGGGCACGTAACTTTGCCTTGGAAGATGATAGCTGCTGCCAAGGCCGTCGAAGAGATGGGAGCCACAAAGGTTTGGATTGCTGCAGCTGCCTGTACTCAACAAGTCAGAGAAGCGGTGAGGATCAGCCGGTACGAGTTCATCTGCCCTTCGGTTCTGATGGATGCCGCCGGTCATCCCAGGCCGTTCGGCGACGTCGCCGATCCGATCGAGGAACGTCTCAAGAGTATTGTTATCGCTCGTGAGGCCGCTTAGTCTCACTGTCCTCGGCGCGGCCATCGTCTGGACCGCCCCTCTCAATGCGCAACTCTCGCCTCCGTCAACCGGTGGTATCGTTGAATTCGACCGCATCCTTCAACAACTCGGGGAGAATCGCCGGCTCCTGGTAATCGGCGCCCATCCGGATGACGAGGATACTCAGCTGCTGGCGCTTTCTGCTCGACAGTACGGAGCCAGAGCTGCTTACCTATCCCTTTCGCGCGGAGAGGGTGGTCAGAATCTCATAGGCCAGGAACTGGGGAGCGAACTCGGCCTTGTTCGGGCCCGCGAACTTCAGGCTGCGAGAATGATCGACGGCGCCGAACAGTTTTTCACGCGCGCGTACGACTATGGTTTCTCTCGAACGCTGGAGGAAGCGAATCGTTTCTGGCCTCCGGATTCGATTCTCAAGGACATAGTTCGAGTGGTCCGGTCGTTCCGGCCGCACGTCATGGTCTCGGTGTTTACCGGTACTCCGCGCGACGGTCATGGGCAGCATCAAGCCGCCGGTGTTACTGCCTTGAGGGCTTTTGAAACGGCGGGTGATCCTGGTCGCTTCCCGGAGTTGTGGTCCGAGGAAGGGCTGGAACCGTGGCAGCCGTCGAGTTTCCATTGGGCTGGCTGGTCGAATCGCGAGGCCGCCACGCTCCGGCTCTCGACCGGGGGAGTAGATCCGCGCAACGGGAGATCGATTCACCAGATTGCGATGGAGAGCCGCAGCCAGCATCGATCGCAGGACATGGGTAGGCTGCAGCGCATCGGTCCGCAGGGAACCAGTCTCATCCCTGTCGCACCGCAAGGAAACAGTAGCACAGATCAACAGGATCTATTCGCCGGTATTTCTCGGCGGACAGACTGGCTAACACGTCTTTCCGATTCTCTGCGGCGGGAAATAACTGCCGTGAATCTCAGTGCGGCTGTGGCTCCGCTCCTGGGTGCCAAAGAGAGACGTCCGGAAGCTTCCGCTCGAAGGCGAGAGCTTCTGGACCGAGCGCTGGCAATAGCAGCAGGTTTGTCACTCGATGCCGTTGCTGATGATTCTGATGTCGTTCCCGGTGAGACGTTCGAAGTTACGGTCGAGGCATATAACAGTGGTGCTTATGAGATGTCGGTTGATGGAGTGGAAGTGTCAGCTCCGCGCGGATGGACCGTAGCGCGTCATGGACAGAATCCAGTCCGTATCCGGCCCGGTGAGAGCCACACAGTATCGTTCGCGGTTCGCGTACCGGTGGGCGAAAAAATAACTCAGCCCTATTTTCTCCAGAATCCACGCATCGGCTTTCTGTACGACTGGAGAGGGGTGCCGGCGAAAATCCGATCCCTGCCGTTCGACCCTCCACTCATCCGAGCGACGGTCCATGTGAGCGTGTACGGTACCGGATCTGCGTCACAGAGACGATTCGCGGTCTCGCGGGAGGTTTCCTACAGATACAATGACCAGGCTCGTGGAGAGGTACGCAGAGAAGTGCGTGTTGTGCCGGGGATTGATGTAAAAGTGGAGCCTCGGACTCTACTCTGGTCTACGAACGGTCCCCGAACCCAGGAGTTCGTTGTTACGCTCGCCAACAATCACAAGGATTCGGCTGCTGGATCGGTTGAGCTAACGGTTGACGGCTGGGCCGCGATTCCGGCTCAGCGATATGAACTCGCCGGTGGCGGTAGTTCGCGAAGCTTCGCGTTTACCGTGCGCAGGCCGGAGAATGTGACCAGCACGGTGGTATCCGTGCAGGCTGCGGCCCACGGCGACGATGGCGGAGAATTCGATCGCGGAGTCTATACTATCGTGTATCCGCACATCCGGCCCGCTTACCACGTACGGTCCGCAACGGCGGAGGTTCGTGTTTCCAGCCTCACCATTCCGAACATGCGGTCGATTGGATATGTCCGAGGTGCAGCCGACCGGGTTCCGGAAGCGCTGCAGAGAATTGGGGTTCCCGTGCATATTCTTGATGCAACGGATCTGGAAGCCGGAGATCTGTCTGGTTACGACGCTATCGTAGTGGGCAGCCGAGCTTACGAAATTGACTCTGCGCTGACCCAGCACAACAACCGGCTGCTGGAATACGTGAGTAATGGCGGGCTTCTGGTCGTGCAGTACCAGCAGTATCAGTTTGTAAGGGGTGGCTTCGCTCCCTTCCCACTGGACATCGCAAGGCCGCACGATCGTATCACCGACGAAACGGTGCCGGTAACCGTTCTTCAGCCGGACCATCCGGCGTTTACGTTTCCAAACGTTATCGATGAGTCTGACTGGGACGGTTGGCCACAGGAACGCGGTCTCTACTTCGCACGTTCCTGGGACACGAGGTACCAACCGTTGCTTAGGATGTCTGACCCGGGCCAAGGTCCGCTGGAAGGTGGTTTACTCGCGGTTCGTTATGGAGAAGGTACCTACGTTTACAGCGGCCTCAGTTTTTTCCGGGCTCTGCCTGCAGGCGTACCTGGTGCCTACAGGCTGTTTCTCAACCTACTTGCGCTGAATGTGGGGGCGCTTCCGTAGACATTGGTTCTCGAGGATGAGTAAGAAAATTGCTTTGGTAGCGATGGTGCTGGTCTCTGTGACGGCCGTTTCGTGCGGGGACGGGCGAACGCCACTGGTCATCTATTCTCCGCACGGCCGCGATTTGCTGCAGCGGGCGGAAGAGATATTCGAAGCGCAGAACCCCAGCGTAGATGTTCGGTGGCTGGACATGGGATCCCAGGACGTGTTCGACCGAGTGCGTTCGGAGCGAGTTAATCCGCAGGCCGATGTATGGTACGGGGGTCCGTCTAACCTCTTTGCGCGTGCTGCTGCCGAGTCTCTTCTGCACGCTTACCGGCCGGTGTGGGCCGACGCTGTTCCAGAGAGAGCGCGGGGCGCAGGCGATTTCTTTTTTGCCGTGTTTGAAACACCCTTGGTAATCGCGTTTAACTCAGTAGCGCTGACGCGAGCCGAGGCTCCTCAGGATTGGGACGATGTGCTTCGACCTGAGTGGAACGATAAGGTGGTCATTCGTGATCCAATAGCGTCAGGTACGATGCGCTCGATCTTCGGTATGATCATGCAGCGTAGTCTGCGCGAGTCGGGTAATACAGAGTCAGGGATCGCGTGGCTGAGGCGATTGGATGGCCAGACCAGAGAATACCCTATCAATCCAGCTTTGCTTCACCAAAAACTCATCCGGCAGGAGGGTCTAATTACGCTCTGGGGTCTACCGGACATACTGGTGGAAAGCAGCAAGGGACGGCCGCTCGACTATGTGCTACCCACAAGCGGTACTCCCGTAATCGAAGACGCCATCGCCGTTGTCCGCGGAACGGATAACCTTGCTATCGCTCAGAGATTTGTAGACTGGGTCGGCTCGGTCGATGCGCAACTTTTTGCGGCGCGCGAGGTGTTCCGGTTACCCTCCCGAACCGATCTACCGGAGGATTCTCTTCCTGCTTGGGTCCTCGACGTCAGGTCTCATCTCGTCGTAGAGGAGATGGATTGGCTTCTCCTGGCAGATAGCGGCGCTGCGTGGATGAACTATTGGGATCGAAACATCCGCGGCTCAGGCGCTCCAGCCGACTAGATGCAGGGTTCGTATCTAAAGGTCGACGGACTCACGAAACGGTTCGGAGACCATGTGGCCGCCAACGACATTTCCCTGAACATCTCCAGAGGTGAAGTTCTCGCTCTGCTTGGACCTAGCGGAAGCGGCAAGACGACCATGCTCCGGCTGCTTGCGGGATTTGAGCAGCCGGACTCCGGTAGCATCCTGCTCGACGGCATAGACCTGACGCAGCTGCGACCGGCTGAACGGCGATTCGGGATGGTGTTCCAGCATTATGCGCTCTTTCCGCATCTAACGGCCGGAGAGAATGTTGCCTTCGGTTTGAGCGATCTCTCAGACAAAGATGCCGCGAGACGAGTAGCTGAGGTCATGGATCTCGTTGACCTCGCCGGTTTCCAACACAGAGAAGTGAGTTCGCTTTCCGGGGGCCAGCAGCAGCGGATCGCCGTAGCGCGGGCGCTGGCGCCCAATCCGCGGGTTCTTTTGCTCGACGAACCGCTGTCCAATTTGGATCCAACTCTGAGAGAGAAAACGCGAACGGAACTCCGAACGGCGCTCAAAGAGATTGGCATCACGACGATTTTTGTCACGCACGAACAGGAAGAGGCTTTTGCCCTCGGCGACGTCGTCGCGGTACTGAGGGAGGGCAAGGTAGAACAAATCGGTGCAGCTCCTGAACTTTACGAGAATCCGGCAAACAAATTCGTTGCTACGTTCGTCGGACGGGCGAGTTCGCTCGACGGTACAATGTTGGAGAACGGACGAGTGAAAGTGGGGGAAGGTGTGGAGTGGGAGTCTCGTCCAGCCGCAGGAGTAGTGTCTGGTGCCGCGGTGGATGTCGTGGTGCGGCCCGAGCACCTGAGCTTTGGCGAAACCGGACTGGCCGGAGTGATCCGGTCGGTGAGGTACAACGGCGCTAGAGCCTACTTCACTGTGGATGTCTCGGGCGAGAATCTGGAGGTCGAATCTTCGGTACACTCAGCTTCCGTTGGAGACAGTGTACGGGTGTCTGCTTCCCAGGCGTACACATTTGTGAAGCAGCCGGCGTGAAACGACGCACAGGGCTCATCCTAGTAGGTTTTCTTCTTTGGATTGTTGTCTATCCAATCGCCATCGTAATCCTCGAGAGTTTTAGGGACGCCGAAGGTTGGACCGTCACCCCTCTTATCGGCTTTGTTCGCGAGCCAAGCGAGTGGAGTGCCTTGTGGAACAGCGTATGGATCTCGCTTGCGAGCGTCGTCTCCGCCGCGGTAGTGGGTATCCCCTTAGCGTTCGTGTTCGAGAAGCTCGAGTTTCCCGGACGCCGGATCCTCGGCGCTCTGGTAGCTCTGCCAGCCGTACTTCCGCCCCTAGTTGGGGTTATCGCTTTTCTGTTTCTCTACGGTGAAAGTGGGTTTGTTGCAAGGATCATCACTGAGGTTCTGGATCTAGACGAGTCACCATGGAGACTGAGAGGCGCGGGTGCGATTCTGCTGGTTCATTCCTATTCGATGTACGTCTACTTCTACCTGTTCACCAGAGCCGGTCTGGCGAAGATAGATAGCTCCATGACTGAAGCGGCCCAGTCGCTTGGTAGCCCCGGATTTTCCATTTTTCGCCGGGTGACCCTTCCGCTTCTGAAGCCACAACTGGGCGCCGCCGCGCTGCTAGCCTTTATGACGAGTTTGGGATCGTTCTCAGCACCGTACATCTTTGGCGGTGGCTTCCGCGTCATGACGACGCGAATTGTGACTTCGAAGCTCAACGGCGACATGCCGGCTGCACTTATTGAGGCTACCTGGTTAGCCGCGGTGGCTCTCTTGGGGCTGGTCATGTTTCGAAGATTCAGCGGTAGCCGTTCGGTCGCCGTCATGAGTAAGGGCATGGCTGCGCGCGCAGCCACGATTCGCCAACCCATGGCGAGGTGGGGGGCAACGACTATTGGATGGCTCTTCGCTGCGTTTCTTCTGTTGCCTCATATTACTCTTGTTCTCGTGTCCTTCGTGCCGCTCAATGGCTGGTCGACGGAAATTTTGCCGAGCAGTTATACGATTGCCAATTACATAACACTGCTCCACGAACCGGAACGACTCCGCCCGTTATGGAACTCGATTTGGATGGCTGGTGTCAGTACGATCTTGGTGTTGACGCTGTCTCTCTGGGCTGCGCGCGAGATAGTGCAACGTAAAGTTAGGTTGCGCGGCACGATAGAAAGCCTGCTCAACGTGCCGTGGGCGGTACCCGGTACGGTGCTCGCCGTGGCGCTCGCTACCATGTTCAGTGTCAGTGCCCCGTGGGTCGGTAGATGGGTTCTAGTGGGGACCGTGGTGATCTTGCCATTGGCTTACTTCGTCCGAAACATCCCGGTTGCATGCGGTGCAGTAGTAGCGGGATTGAGACAGATCGATCCTTCCCTGAGTGAAGCTGCAGCCTCGTTGGGTGCTAGTAAGATGAGGACGCTTTGGCGGGTTACGGTGCCGCTCATCAGACCGGCGTTGCTGGCCGGCGGCGCTCTGGCGTTTGTCACCGCGGCAGGTGACTTCGTGACGTCCGTCGTACTCTACACCTTTGAAACCAGACCTGTCTCAATCGAAATACTCGGAGCGTTGCGCGCCTACGATCTCGGGATGGCTGCCGCTTACGGCGTTGTGCTGATGTTCGTTTCTGCGGCAGCTATGGTGGTGGGTACGCGCCGGTGAAGAAGATTTCCGTTCTCATGGCGACAGTGTTCGTCGATATGCTTGGCTTCGCGATAATCTTTCCGCTACTGCCATACTATGCGCTGCGTTTGAATGCTGACCCGTGGGTAATCGGTTGGATGATCGCCAGTTTCTCCATCGCCCAGCTTGGTGCGGCTCCACTATGGGGCAAATTCTCCGACCGCTATGGCAGACGACCCGCGCTGTTGATCGGCCTCACCGCATCGGCCATCGCATATCTCGTTTTCGGGTTGGCTGGAACCATGTGGATGCTGTTCTTGTCCAGGATAGTCCAGGGTATCGGAGGTGGGACGACAGGCGTTGCACAGGCATATGTGGGTGATGCAATCGAACCCAAAGACCGGGCCAGAGCTCTAGGGTGGCTTTCTGCCTCCACCAGCGCCGGAGTGATGATTGGACCGGTCATAGGTTCGCTTTCAATTAGTCTCGGGTACGCCGCTCCGGGACTCATCGCATCTGGGTTGTGCCTGATAAATGTCGTATTTGCGTGGCGCTGGTTGCCAGAGTCGAAAGTCGAGAAAAAGGTCGCCAGCGAAGATGCGCCCAAGCCCCCGGCCACGCGAAGCGTTAGCGAAACCGTTTGGGAAGTCCTGCGGCACCCCTATAGGCGCGTACCCAGGTTGATATTGATCTACGCCATTGGGATGCTCGGTTTCATGTCGATGACAGCGGTGTTGGCACTATTTCTTGAGGCACGTTTCGGAATTACCGAGCGGACAATAGGACTGTTCTTCCTTTACATCGGTGCCCTTTCAGTCGTAATGAGGGCAATCGTGCTGGGCAAAGTAGTGGATCGTTTCGGGGAAATTCGCGTCATGCGTTTCGGAGCCGTGTCGTTGACGCTCGGACTCATGGCGATTCCGCTGCAAGATTCTGTACTCGCCTTTGCGGCCGTCTCCGCGCTCGTTCCCATCGGGACAGCCTGCCTCTTCCCCTCGGTATCAGCTCTGGTCACTCGCTGGTCACCTAAAGAAGAATTGGGCCAGACATTGGGCGTGCAACAATCCTTCGGCGGAGTTGCGAGGGTGTTTGCTCCCATCTGGGCAACGGCTGCCTTTCAAGGACTTGGAATAGGTATTCCGTTTCTCGTTGCAGCGGGTGTGGTGGGAATGGTTACGATACTTGCCTTCAGCGTTCCCACAAACATTGAACTGTCCGAACCGGTAGAAGCCGTCTAGTTCTCCCGGCTAAACACCCTCTCACCGCCCAGAAATGTCATGATGACCTGAGAGTCGAGTATCTCGCTTTCTGCGACCGTCATGATATCCCGATCGAGCACCACGAAGTCAGCATATTTTCCACGAGCCAATGAGCCTACATCCTCTTCCATGAACGAGGCCTGTGCGGGCCACAACGTTACACTGAGTAGGGCCTCTTGCCTCGTCATTCGCTGTTCGGGGTGCCAGCCTCCTTCGGGATAACCCTCGGCGTCCATGCGCGTGAAGAAAGCGCGGAAAGAGATAAGGGGATTCGGAAACTCGACCGGCGTGTCCGATCCGTTTGGTATGATGACGCCGGTGTCGCGCAGTGAACGCCAGGCGTATGCGCCGTTCACTCGTTCCGGACCGAGCCGTTCCTCTATCCAGTACATGTCGCTCGTCTGGTGGCTTCCCTGCATGGATGGGATAACCCCCAGTGCCGCGAAGCGGCGTATGTCGTCCGGATGAATCGTCTGAGCGTGTTCGATGCGGAAGCGATGGTTCTCTTTCGGTACCACTGCAAACGCCGCCTCGAACGCGTCTAGGGCCATTCGATTAGCCCGGTCTCCAATAGCGTGGACGCTTAACTGGAAACCACTACGGAGGGCGCGGAGAGCTACTTCGTATATCCTGTCATAGTTGCCCGTGATCAGTCCCCTGTTTCCGGGTTCATCGGTGTAATCATCGATTAGAGCCGCGCCCCGGCTACCCATCGCTCCGTCGGCTTGAATTTTAATCGCTCTAATCCAGATTCTGCCGCCGTAGAGTCCTGACTGCAGCCCGCGGTCGAGGTAGTGATCGATAACCGCATCGTTGTTGGAAATCATCACGTAGCTTCTGAGATTGAAATTTCCTTCCGCCGCGAGCTCTTCGTGTGCGTCGATCGTGTCGGCTCCGACGCCGGCGTCGTGGACTCCGGTGACCCCGAGAGAGTTGAAGTGCGCGATCGCCGCCGCAGTCGCCTCCCTGACCTGCCGTCTGGTCGGCTGTGCGATTCGCGCTTCCACCGAGTCGGCAGCGGCGTCGATCAGTACGCCCGTGGGGTTACCATCAGCGTCGCGAATTATGCGTCCGGCTTCGGGATCAAAGGTCATTCTATCCAAATCGACCAGCTCCATCGCCCGCGCATTCACGAAGGTTGCGTGGCCATCTATCCGCGTCAGGAAAACAGGATTCTGCGGAGTGACGCTCGACAGCCGTTCGTGGGTTGGAAACGCTGTATTCTCCCAGTCGTTCTGATCCCATCCGCGGCCCCTGATCCACTCGCCAGGTGCGGCGGTCCCTGCGCGTTCGGCGACCAGCGACACTACTTCCTCGTAAGAGCGTGTGCCAACCAGGTTCAGCCGGGTCATAGCAAATCCAAGCCAGGTCAGATGGGCGTGAGCGTCGATCATCCCGGGTATTACGGTCCGGTGCTCTAGGTCCAGCACTTCGGTGCCGGGTCCCGCTAATTCCATTGCGCCCTCGTTGTTACCTACGAAGACGATTCGTCCGTCCTTCACAGCTAGAGCGGAAGCCGTCGGGTTATCGAGCTCGGCGGTGTAGATGACGCCGTTTGTCACCACTAGGTCAACGGCGCTGTTCCCGCCGGTACAGAATTCCGTAGCGCAGATGCAGCCAACCAGAGATGCGAAGCGTGCGAGGTTTTTCATGGTCTCCGTTGTTTCATAAAGGTCTGCTTATTGCAGGTGCTCAGCCAAGAACGCGTGCATCTTGGCCTGATACTCGCCGCCTCCGACGGTGTAGGTGTCGTTGTGCCCGGCGCCCTCGATCAACACCAGCTCCAGCGCGCGGCCCGCTTCAGCTACCGCTCTCCCCATACGTACAGGCGCAATCCTGTCTAAGGTCCCGTGGAAAACGATTAGCGGCGCTTGGATTCTACTGGCGCGTTCGACGTTGTCCAGAGAAAGCCTGATAAGAAACTTTGGAAGGAAACGATAATGGACTCGTGCCATATCTCTGGCCGAGGAAAATGGCGAGTCCAATATCACCGCTCTTACGTTGCGTTCTGTAGCGAGGTAAAGAGCCACCACACTTCCCAGCGACCTCCCGTAAACAGCGATCCTCGTGCTATCGACGTCCGGTCTTTCCGCCAGGTATCGCCAGGCGGCTTCGCCGTCCCGGTAGAGTCCCTCCTCGGTCGCAGCTCCTTCACTGTCGCCGTAGCCCCGATAGTTGATAGCTAGTAAGCCGAGATTCTCGGGTTGCAGGTTCCTGTAGATGGGCGCCAGCACGTCAACGGTTTCCATGTTGCCGTAGAACCAGATTAGTGCTGGATGCGGCGCCCGGGTCGAGTCTCTTGGCGGTAGGTACCAGCCGCCGATCTCGATCGAGTCGGACGTGATAATCCGAATCTTCTCGCCATCGGGAAACCCCAGGGTGTTTGGCGCTGGAAGATGTGACCGTGGAGCTGGGAACGCCAATTTGTTCTGACTTACCCAGATGATTAGCACGAGCGCCACATATACAATCACGACGCCGATGGCTATGCGAAGAATAACAGCGGTCACGTTGGATCCCCGTTTGTGAAGACCTAAGATTCTAACCGCCTGAATGTGTCTTATCCATGGGATCCTCTGTTACTTTATATATATCGACATGTGCGCTCGAGATCTTCGGGACCGACTCAAACTGGAAGGGCGGTTAAAGTGGTTAAAAAGTTGAGCGCCAAGGGCATGCTCAAGCTGGAGAAGCTTGAGGAAGCGAATCGCAAGCTCGATCGCATCAAGGGCCTGATAGCAAAATACGCCATCGCGATTAAGGGACAGGACGCGTTTCTTAGCAGCATCTCCAGAGCTGCGACCGATGTTTCGCGAGTCCTGTTGACGGGGGGATACGGTGTAATGTCCGAGTCCTTAAACCAGATAGCCCAAATCGCTAGAAGAGGGGGCGATCAGCGTACGAAGACGAGATACTTCCAGGAACATATGGTGGGTCTTGGTGCAACGCTCGAGCGGGCGGTGAGAGAGGTCAACGCCGAGAAGAGGGAAGGCCCCGCCCAAGCCGAAGAGGAAAAATAACCGAGCAGGAGAACGTTCTGCGACCGATTTCCAACCCCCCCCTTAGGCTGCGTCGTGGGGGCCGATGGGTTTCTGTGCAAGAGTGAATAGCGATCCTTCGGTAAACTTCCAGCTGTCGTTGTGGTGACCAGGCTCGCTCGCAACATCGGATTCTGAGTCCCCCTTGATGCGCTCTTGCTCGAGCACGACCAGACCCGCCTCGATCATCATCGATCTCCACTCCGACGAGCTCAGCAGCGTCATGTCGACGCCAACCTCTTGAGGCCACGAGTGACTCGCCGTGTTCTCGCCGTAATAGTCGACCACGCATGCAAACCTACCACCGGGTTTGAGTAGACGCTTTACCTCGCGTATCCCCGCGGAAACGTCCGACAGATAGTAGAACACTTCCATGGAAAAGACGGCGTCAAAACTTTCGTCCTCGAATTGGCAACCCGGGAACACTCCTGAGCAAAATGTCGTATTCGAATGACTGAGCGATGAGTTGCGGGCCAAGGCGATCATCTCTTCGGCGATGTCGACTCCCACGCATCTCCCATGGAGCGATGTCTCGGCTGCCCATCTGACCGTATATCCGTTGCCGCAGCCAATGTCCAAGTAAGAAGATCCTTCTTGCAGCTCTAGTTTCTCGAAAGCGGTGCGCGCGGACAGGGCGTGCGAATCTGCCATTCGGTTTGCCTTACCCGCACGAGCCCATCCATCGAAAATTTCCTGAACGTGGCTGACATGCTCGGCGCCGGAGTCGGGTGCCACTAGATCTCCTCCCTCAGTTTAAGCGAGTGCGACTTGTCAAAATTCAACTCCTCTGCGAATTTGTCGCGCAGGTTCCGATCCAAGGCCGGCCATGCACTTTGCGAGTGCTTCCGAGTATTCGGAAGCCGAGCCATAGCGGCGTTCCGGATCGGCGTCGGCGCCGCGCCGTAGTACGCCGGCAAGGCCCTCGGGTACGTCACTGCGAGCTGCACTGACGTCCGGCGCCGGCGGAGTGGTCTGCTGAGCCAGGATGGCTGCAACGCTGGGGCCAGAGTACGGCGACCGGCCCAGGAGTGCGAAGATCGAAACCAGCGAGATCGAATACAGGTCTGTCCGCTGGTTCACCTTTTCGCCCAGCATCTGCTCGGGCGACGCGAACTCCGGCGTTCCCGATCTTGAAGTAGCGCCTCCAAAGATGCCGGAAACCTGGATCGCTAGGGCGAGTCCGAAATCCGCAATGTGTACGCTGCCGTCGAGGCGTGAGATGAGAACATTCTCCGGTTTGATGTCGCGGTGGACTATGCCCTGGTCGTGCGCATGCTGCAGCGCATCCAGGGATTGTTGCAGCCACCGCACTACCAAGTCGACCGGCTGAGGCCCGGTCCGCGATACGATGTCGGCCATATTGGCTCCCTCTATGTATGCCATCGTGTACCAGATCAGCCCGGATCGACCACCGATGTCGTGAATACTGACGATGTTCGGGTGGCTGAGTCTGGCCGCGAGCTGGGCTTCCCGGGTGAACCGGTCCGCGATCGCGCGATCTGCCGTGAGATGAGGGTGCAGCACCTTGAGAGCAACCTCCCTCTCCAGCCGGAGGTCTCGCACCTTGTATACGCGGCCGAATCCTCCCGAACCCAGTTCGACCATTAGCTCGTAGTCGTCGCCCAACGCACGTCGCAGCCGGTGCTCGTACTCCACCCGTGTCTCTCCGGTAGTGTGGCTCGAGGCTAGGGGAGCGTGGAATTCGTGACCGCCGAGATGTGCGGAAAGTTCCTCGGCGATCTCGGAGCAATTCAGATATCTCTTGCTCGGTTCCGGTCTCATCGACTTCATGATCACTTCTTGAAGTATCTTGGGGCAGGCTACGCGGAGCGACTGCGGAGGCGTGATTTGCCGCGGGTCCGGATTGGGTGCCTCACCGGTCACGGCAAAATAGAGCAGCGTCCCGATGGTATAGATGTCGCTCGCTCTATCGCCCGGTTTGTCCGGACGAGACTCCGGCGCGAGGTACGGGGCGACCATTTCATCGTGGTCAGGCCCCGCGACATCGAGGCATTTGTTAGAGAATCTGAGATCGGTTACCACCGCGCGTCCCAGCTGATCCAACATCACGGTCGATGGTACGATTCGCCGCACAATAACGTTCTTGGAATGTGCGTATTCCACGGCTTCGGCGAGATCGAAGGCAAGCTGTACCACCGCCTGTATCGGTCTGGGTCCCCGACCGACGGCTTCCGCTAGACTCTCTCCCTCGATCCACTGGCTTACACGGTAGGACCAGTCCTCACGATGCCCCGCCGAGTAGATGGTCCTGAGGCTCGGATGATCGAGCCTCGCCAACAACTCGACCTCTCTCTCAAACCAAGCACGGCTTCTTGTGTCCGGCTTGAGATGTATCCTCAGCGCAACCGGACGGTTGAGCACTAGGTCCCGGCTCAAAAAAAGGGCTCGATTCTCGCTCAAAGCCACCAACCGGTCGATGGAGAATTGATCTCTGAATAGGCGTCGCACACGCTCGGCGAGGTGTGCTGGATCGGTTTGTTTGTCCGCTGCTTGATGTTTCTGAATCATTAAAGTTACATTCTCTGCGAGCTGGGGTACACGTTTGGCGGCGCGAAAACTGTGACGTAAGATAACTCGATTACCAGAAACGCTCGGCAGATTCTCTAAGCAAAAATGTCAACCATTCAACTAACCGATCTAGCCACCGGAGTATCGAGAGAATTCGATTCGACTGAGGTGAAGGTTGGGCGAGATCCGCATCATGCGCTTTGTGTCTCTGGCCCCGAGGGCAAGGTCGTGTCGAGCACGCATGCACGGTTCGTCGTTCACGAGGGGCAGTGGTGCGTGGAGGATCTGGGAAGCCGGAACGGTACCTACGTTGATGGGACCAGGCTCGAGATCAAGGCCCCCAAGCCGCTTTCGGTCGGCCAGGTGGTACGGTTTGGTGAGACCGGTCCGCAATTTCGCGTCACGGAGGCGTCCGCGAGGCAGGTACCCGTTACCGTCGTCGAGAGCGCGATCGATCTGTCTGCCGAGAAAACGTTACCGATGGAGGCGGTGCAAACTCCGCCAAGAGCAGACTCTGCCGCGCCGAAAGCCGGGCCAGACAAGCCCGAACCTGCCGTGGTCTTCGAAGAGAAAAAATCGGGCCAGACGTTCAAGGCATCCGGAGTGCGCATCAGGATTGGTAGGGGTACTGAATGCGAGTTGAGACCGGTTTCCGCCGGAGACACGTCCGTCTCAAGAGTGCATTCGGAGCTCACCCTCAAACCCGACGGCAAGTTCGTCATTCGCGATGCCCGCAGCCGCAACGGAACGTTGGTGAACGGACGTCCTTTGACTGGCGAGCACAGTCTGCGAATGGGCGACTCGATTACACTGGGCGAAGGGGGACCCGAACTGCTGCTGACATCGCTGACGCTGCCCGAACGTGTGCCTCCTCCTCCAGCTGAGCCGGGAACGCCGGCCGCAGTGCCGCTACCCACTAGTCCGCGGCGGAGCTTTGGTGGTAGGGGAGCCACGCAGTTCATGAAAGAACTTGTGGCTGAGACCTCCAAGAAGTCCGCAACGCGCACGGGAAAGATCGTGTGGACGTTCCTCATTCTCTTGCTTGGTTCGGTTGCGGCGCTCTACTGGTATAACGAGACGCGGGTTCAGGAAACTGTGGCGGCGCTTGAAGTGCAAAGACAGGAACTGCTCGCCCAGCGAGTTGCGTCTGATTCGCTGGGGCAGCTGGCCGCGGCGGAGATGGGACGGCTCCGGGCTCAGCTCGAGGAGGCGAGCGCCAGTGCCGCGCCAGCCGCGATGCTCGATAGTATCAGGGCAGAGCTACAGGCGGCTACGCAACGCACGCAGGACCTAGAGGCCGCGCTCCAGCGGGCTCAGAGTTCGATGACGGAGCAGCTCGCCGCGGGCGCTGTCGTAAGGCGAGAAGCTCAGGCCGACCTCGCCGAACTGCGGCAGCAACTGCAGGAGGCCAACGCCAATCGTGTGTCCATCGCCCAACTGGACAGTCTGCGGCAAGCTGTTATCGATGCCGAGCAGCAGGTGTCAGGTATCGAGAGCAGGATCAGGGCAGTGCAGGGTGTAGACCTCGCGGCGGTGGCCCAGGCCAACCAGGGTGCCGTCGGACTGGTTACAGCTTATTCCGGTCGGAATTTCTTCAATGGTTCGGGATTCATGATTTCTCCGGCCGGTTATTTCGTAACCAACAGGCACGTCGTTTTCCCAGAAGGCCGTAGGGCCGACTCCGTCTTTATCGCCATGGCTGATCAACGGTTCATGCGGCGCGCAAGGTTTGTGATAGTCGCGCCTGCAGACGGCCCCGACTTGGCGGTCGTGCGCCTGCGAAATTACTCGGGCCCGTACATGGAGCGTATTGACTGGTCGGGTACTAGGGCTGCGCAGGGTGAGCCCGCCGCGCTGATCGGTTTCCCGGCTGGAACTTCAACCGCCTTGGATCAGTCGCAGATCGTCCGAACGTCGATGGCCGCCGGAATCTTCAGCAAGGTTACCGCGGATGATGTCCAGTTTGACGGATTCACGGTTGGCGGGTCCAGCGGAAGCCCAGTGTTCAATGCCAATGGGGAGGTTATTGCAGTACACCATTCGGGACTCAGGGAGGGAGCTGGTCTAGGCTTTGCCGTGCCCATGGCCCGGTTGGTGGCACTACTTCCCGATTCGGTGAAGTTACAGCTCGGACTCCGCTAAGCCACAGGCGCCGCTAAGTAACGGGTGCGCGTGGATCGAGAGCATCTCGTGCTCCATCTCCCAGCAAATTGCATGCGATCACGGTCACGGCCACGCACAGTCCTGGGAGTGTGGAGATCCACGGCGCGTTAACCAGTGCATCCCTTCCCGCGGAAATCATGTTGCCCCACGATGGGGTCGGCTGAGGTATGCCCAGACCGAGAAACGAAAGTCCCGCTTCGAGCGCGATCGCATTTCCGACCGACAACGCCGCAGCCACGAAGACGGGAGTCATCGAGTTGGGCACGAGATGATGCCACGCAAGCCGCATACCGCGCACCCCTGCGGCTCGGGCGGCCTCTACGAACGGCTTTGAGATCAGTGACCTGACTTCCGCTCTCACGAGCCGTGCTATGGTCATCCAACCGGTGAAACCCAGCACCAGCACCACGAGCGTCAAGCTCGATTCCCAGATCGTGACCAGAACGAGGAGCAAGACGAGCCTCGGGAGTGCGAGAACGATATCGGTGAATGCCATCAGTATTCTTTCGACTACGCCTCCCCAGGTGGCCGCGGTAATTCCTATCACCGTTCCAAACACGACCGACACCGTTACGGATAGGAAGCCGACGGAAAGTGAAATTCGCGCCCCGTAAATCAGACGGGTGAGAATATCCCTTCCGTATCGATCCGTGCCGAGCCAGTGAAAGAGTCCGCTGCCGTCGCTGTGAAGTGGCGCAGTGAATCGGTCGGAAAGAATGTTACCATGAGCTAGCGGATCGGCCGATGTTAGCAAGGGCGCAGCGATAGCTACAGCACTCAAGATTCCGAGTAACACAGTGCCTGCTAGGGCGCGGCGATCGGACATCAATGTTTGGAACGCATTCATGAAGCGCTACTCCGAGCCCGAGGGTCGGCGAGAGTGTACAAGAAATCGGCCAGCATGTTGCCCGCTACCACAAGTGCGGCATATATCGCGGTCATGGCCATGACTACCGGATAGTCACGGGCCAATACTGATGTTACCGTCGCTCTCCCCATTCCCGGCCACGCGAAAATCACCTCGACAAATACTGTTCCAGAGAATAGAGCGGGCAGCGATAGTCCGAGGAGTGTAACTAAAGGAAGCAGCGCGTTTCTGAGAATGTGTTTCAGTTCGATACGCTGCGGTGAGATCCCCTTTGCACGTGCAGCTCGGACGAAGTCCAGGTATCGCACATCCAACAGGCTTGCGCGTACAAATCGTGACGTGCCCGCCATGCCTATTGCCCCCAAAGTGGCGAGGGGTAACACGGCGTGTTTGGCGCGGTCGACTAGGTTTTCCCAAGGGCTCAAGAACTCTGCGTCGAGAGAAGAAACGCCGAGCGCAGGGAATTGGAGCCACTGAGGCCACCCCTGAACAGCGGCTCCGTACGAGAAGATCAAGATCAACGTGATGGCGAGCCAGTAGGCCGGCATCCCGTATATCAGCAAACCCAAAATTGTCAGGCCCGTGTCCAGTTTTGTGCTGTTCCTGGCCGCTTGGAAAATCCCGACGGCTATCCCGCCGATGTAGGTGACAAGCAGCGAGAGCGTCGTGAGCAACAGGGTATGTGGCAAGGCTGCGGCGATTATCTGGATTACCGGACGTTGTTGTGCTATGCTGGTGCCCCAATCGCCCCGCACGAACCGGGCGAGCCAACTGAAGTACCTGACATGCAGCGGCCGGTCAAGTCCCAGTGCCTGCCGTGCTGCATCGAGTTCCTGGACACCCGCACCGGGGCCAAGCCAAAGACGCGCGGGATCGCCCGGCGCTAGATTGATGAGGATGAACGTCAACGTAACGACACCCAACACTAGTGCAGCGCTCTGCGCGAGCCTGATCAAGGCTTTTCTTGCCGTCAAGGACAGATCCGTCGACCGGTCGGAAAGGATGTTAGGCAGTGTTCTCGTCCTCGCGGCGGTGATGGTTGCTTGTTCACCCTCGGCTTCGGATCGTCCCGCGAGTGTCTTCTTTGCATCAGGGGCCGACCTCCAGTCGATCAATCCTCTGGTTGCCGTACATCCGTTGGCCAAACAGGTTCAAAACCATGTTCTTTTTCTCACACTCGCTGAGTACGATCCCAGCTTTGCGCCGCAACCGCGCCTGGCAAGCTGGAGCTGGAGTGAAGACGGAACTCGATTACTACTAAGGTTGCGCGATGATGTCTACTGGCACGACGGAATAAAGACGTCGGCCGCCGATGTTGCCTGGACGTTGCGGATGGCGATGGAGCCGGCGGTAGCCTATCCACGTCGCCGTGACCTAGATGCGGTTCGCACAGTGGAGGTAATAGATTCCTCTTTGGTTGCCATCGATTTCATGAATCCTCAGCCCGGTTTCCCCGACGTATTGACCGATCTCGCCATTCTGCCTGCACACCGATTCGAAGGTGTTACTGCCGCGGATATTCGGAGTGCCGGCTTCAATCTCGATCCCGTTGGCAACGGCCCGTTCGAGTTTGTCGAATACCGTCCCAACCAGCGCTGGGTATTTAGGCGATGGGACTCTTTTCCTGTGGACCTCGGGAGACCCGAGATTGAGCGGTTTGTCGTTGTCGTCGTTGATGAGTCGGCAACGAAGCTCGCCGCGCTGACCTCTGGGGAACTCGATTTTGCAGGGATCAATCCGGCTCACACGGAATTTGTACGGAATAACCCCGAACTCGAGGTGCGGGACTATCCGTTGTTCTTTTCGTACGCCCTGATACTCAACCTTCGCCGATCACCGTTCGACATCCGAGAGATCAGACAGGCTATCTCCCTTGCAATAGACCGCCAATTGATCATCGACGCCTATCTATACGGGTTTGGTACCGTCGCGCACGGAGCGGTTTCCCCGGAGCACCCATTCCACATTGATGCAGCTGAGTCTCGCTACGACCCAGATTCCGCGAGACGCATTCTCGTTTCTCGCGGTTGGCGGGTCGGCGCCGACGGCGTCCGCCAACGAGATGGAGAGAGGCTGGAATTCTCGATTCTTACAGTTGGCAGCGCAGACAATGCGCTGGAACAGATGATCCAGGCTCAATTAAGAGAGATCGGTGTTGGCGTGGAGATCCGGCAGCGCGAAATGAGTTCTTTTCTCGACTTAGCTCAAGGGGCTGAGCGTGATTTTGATGCGATAGTAACCGGAGTTCCCGGAGTTCTTTCGCTTACACATCTCACGGCCATGTTCGACGGCGACGGCCCTCTAGCCTATCCCGGTTATGATAACCCCGTTTTTTCCAACGCAGTCGGTCAGGCACGAGATGCAACCAGCGCGGAAGAACTTGGTGATGCCTGGCGGCTAGCGCAGAATATACTGGCGGAGGATCTTCCCACGATCTGGCTTTACCATGCGCGTGGTGTTCAGGGAACCAATAGACGGGTCACCGGAGTCGACTTGGACTTGCGCGGAGAACTCGCTTCAATCGCTTCCTGGAGCGTAGAGGGAGATGTGCGGCATTGATCATTAAGACCAAAGCTCCGGTGCGAATCGACTTTGCAGGTGGCTGGACAGACGTAGCAGAATTCACGGCGCAAAGTCGCGGGGTTGTGGTGAACGCGGCGCTGGATCTCCATGTACATGCAGAGTTTCGGCCCGGCGGGGACACCATCCGGCTTGTGTCGGAGGACTTGCTCGAGCGCGTTGTTGTGAGCAACCTGTCGGATCTTGAATACGACGGACGTTTGGATCTACACAAAGCAGCAATCAACATGCTTCCGGTAACAGGGGGCATCGAAATTCTTACTCGCTCGGGCGTTCCGCACGGCTCCGGGCTTGGTGCCTCAGGATCCCTCGCGGTCGCTCTTCTGGCGGGGCTCGCTGTTCAACGAGAGGAGGCTCTCGAACCGGAGCAGCTTGCCGAGATGGGTTATGAACTAGAGGCACGCGAACTCGGCCTGTTGGGGGGTAAGCAGGATCAGTACGCGGCGGCGGTGGGTGGCGTCAACGAGTTCTCGTTTGAGGCAGAGGATGTCTCCGCGCGAAGCTTGGCTATTGATGATGCCGGTCTGCGCGAACTGGAGAGCCACCTCAGCCTGGTGTATACGAGTCAATCTCACTTTTCATCGGGCACTCACGAAGACGTGTGGAAGGCCTACCGGAACGGTGACGGCGCGGTGAGAGATGCTCTCTATCGCATTCGTGATATCGCCGCGTCGGTTAAGGACGTTATTGAGGCAGGAGAATGGGAATCGCTCGGCCGCCTGATGGGAGCAACATGGGAACAACAGAAACTTCTCCATCCGACGATCTCCACGGACGCGATTGAAGCGATTCAGCGAGCCTGTACCGAAGCCGGCGCCTGGGCATTGAAGGCGACCGGTGCCGGCGCCGGTGGATGTGTGCTCGTCGCCGGACCGGCGCAGCGCAAACCAGACATCGAATCTGCGGCGCTGAAGGCCGGTGCTGAGCTGCTGCCTTGTGCGATCCTTCGGAACGGCGTGCAGGTGGTGAAAGAGGGCGAAGGTGTGGACGAGGAGTGACTTCGAGCATCGCAAGGAGGAGATCGATAGCGAACGCGCGGTGCACTTTGCAGCCGCTGTCGCGGAGGTTGCGTGAGTATTGTGGTAGTCCTCAACAGACCGCAAAACAGATTCAACGTTGCGTCTGTTATCAGGGCTATGAGGAACTTCGGGCTCGAGAATCTTCGCTTGGTCGAACCGAGCGAATTCGATCCGTTTCGGTTGGAGGGAATAGCTCACGGTACCGGCGATGTCATCGAACGAGTGAAGGTGTTCCACACGCTCGACGCCGCGCTCGCTGACTGTACCCATGTGGTGGGCCTGACCGCCCGCTTCAGAACAGTTAAGCGAAATATGCAAACCGCACGGGAAGCCGCGCCCGAAATTCTCGAGGCTTCCGTTTCCGGCCTCGCCGCACTGTTGCTGGGCACCGAGGATAAAGGTCTAACGAATGACGAATTGGATCTCTGTCACCGGGCGGTTACGATTGAGACAACCGCTGAGCATCCCTCCCTGAATCTTGCACACGCCTTTGCGCTGATGGCCTATGAGTTATTCCTTGCCAGTGGCGAGTCGCGACCGTTCAAACCGCCTCGCCGTGTGGCGGAATCCGCGACCCAGGACGATCTGGAGCGACTAAGCGAGGACATAGAGAGAAGTTTGGATGCCATCGGGTTTTTCAAGTCGAAGAAGCCGGCCAACATAATGCGAACTGTCAGAGGGCTGCTACACCGCGTCCCCATGGACAAACGCGAAGCGAAACTTCTCAAGGCGATGGTTCTCGAGGTCGTGTATTATTTGGAAAGAGTTGGGTTGCGCAAGTGATTCCCGGCTTTGCCGCTAGATCCCTTGAACTGCAAGGATTGACGGCCCCGGTTGTGTTGCCGCCGCCATCCACTATTTTACGTGGCAGGTATTGTGAAAAATTTCACTAAAGACCCACTGTCTCACCCAAGTAACATGCACAATATGTAGTTCACCGCTCGCCGGCGACCCGATGGTGGGGTCGGGCAGGGTGGCAAGCGCCTAGCGAAGGTGGATATGGGAAGACGTGCCATACTGGGAGCCTGTTTGACCGCCGCCACGATCCTGGCGGTGGGTGTTGTGGCTCTCAATCCCGGAAATACGCTCGGCCAGGAGGCGACTCAGGCCGGGCCTTTTGTTGCTCCGGCAGACGTCGATACCAACGCCTTGAGGGGGCCGCGCCAGCCGATCTTCTATCGCCACGACATCCACGCGGGCCAATACGAGATGGATTGTCGTTACTGCCACTACACTGCTGAAGTGAGTTCGGAGCCCGGTATCCCCACCATATCGACCTGCATGGGTTGCCACAGCATTATCGGCAGCGGGAACCCCGAGGTACAGAAACTACGCGATGCAAGCAGCGAGGGGCGCTCCATCGAGTGGATACGGGTGCACGATTTGCCTGACCACACCCACTTCCCTCATATGATCCATGTGAACGCCGAGGTGACCTGCCAGGAGTGCCACGGAGAGGTGCAGGAGATGGTGCAGGTCTTCCAGTTTGCTCCGCTGAAAATGGGGTGGTGCCTTGACTGTCATATCGAACGGGGAGTCACTACCGATTGCACTGCCTGTCACTACTGATGATTGAGGACGATGTCGGACGGATTTAGTAGACGGAAGTTTCTAAAGGTTCTTGGCGCCACAGGTGGTGGGGCGGTGGCTCTGTCCGGGTGCTCGGGCGGCGCTGCCGAGAAACTAATTCCGTATCTAGTTCCCCCGGAAGATCAGATCCCCGGTAAAGCGACATGGTATGCTTCTACTTGTCGCGAGTGTTCCGCCGGGTGCGGTCTTCACGTTAGAACTCGCGAAGGCCGGGCCGTTAAAGTCGAGGGTAACCCCAACAGTCCCATCAACCAGGGCAAATTGTGCGCGCTGGGTCAGTCCTCGCTTCAGGGTCTCTACAATCCTGACCGGGTGCGGGCGCCGATGGAACGAACGGCGTCGGGTCAGTTTCAGGAGATCTCGTGGGACGAGGCCATAGCGCGAGTCGCGTCGGCTATAACGCAGCAGGGCGGCGACAGAGTCTGGTTCCTCACGGGTAATGAGGCGGGAAGCTTCGACGCCCTTATTAATGAATGGCTGGCCGCCCTCGGATCCTCGGGAAGAGTTAGCTTTGAGCCGCTCGGCTATGAGGCCCTACGCCACGCCAACAACGAGGTCTTTGGGCTCGACACGCTCCCGTCGTACGACCTGGCCGCAGCCCGATTCGTTATCTCTTTCGGCACAGACTTCCTCGAGACCTGGATGAATCCCGTCGAGAACGCACGTGGATTCACCGAGGGCCATAGCTTTGCAGACGGCTCGATGGGGCGCTACGTGCACGTGGAGCCCAGGCTGAGCATGACGGCGTTTTTGGCTGACGAATGGATTGCACCGATACCGGGAACCGAGGGGGCTTTGGCTCTGGCGATGGCGCAGGTCGTTCTGGGCGAAGGGCTCGGCACCGCTCCTAGAGACGCCCGGCGTCTGAGCGAAACGCTGGCACCCTTTACACCGGAAAATGCTTCCTCGGTGACGGGAATCTCTGCAGATAAGATCACGACGCTCGCACGCGAGTTCGCGTCAGGTCCCTCCGTTGCTCTTGCGGGGGGTGTCGGTGCGCAGCACGGCGAAGCCCACTCTACCGCTGCCGCCGTTAACATACTCAACTACGTTGCTGGAAACGTCGGGCAGACCGTGAAGTTTGGTCCCGACCTGAACGCCTCCGCCGGTAGCTATCAGGAATTGTCGGACCTGGTGTCGTCCATGAACGCCGGAGCGGTAGGCGTGCTCTTTGTGCACGGATCCAACCCGTCCTACTCTGCACCTGGATCGGGCTTCGCTGCGGCGCTCCAGAACGTGAACACCAAGGTCAGCTTCTCTCGTTTCTTAGATGAAACGGCGATGTACTGTGACCTGATCCTGCCGGATCACGATCCGCTGGAACAATGGAACGACTACGAACCGCGAGCCGGCGCATACGCGCTCCAACAACCAGTGATGCGCCCCGTCTTCGACACGCGTCAGACCGGAGACGTTGTGCTGAGCGTAGCCGGCTCGGTTGGAGTTGCCAGAGCGGGTCTCGCTGTCGCTACGTACAAGGAATATTTGCAAGGACGCTGGCAACAGCTGCAGCGCCGCCTAAGAGACAGACGACCTTTTGAGACGTTCTGGCTAGAGTCGCTCCAAGCAGGCGGTGTCTGGACGGATATCCCGCCCGCCCGAGTCAGCTTGGCCGCTTCAGCTGTGAACATCGCCGGAACGGTGTGGTCTGCTCCAACTGGTGGCTACACTCTCGTCGCTTACCCGTCATCGACAATGCTCGATGGGCGAGGCGCGAACCGGTCCTGGCTGCAGGAACTTCCCGATCCGGTATCGAAGGTGACGTGGAGCAGCTGGGTAGAGATGAGCCCGCACACCGCTGAAACGCTCGACATAGCAGAGGGTGACATCGTTCGTCTCGAAAGCGATCACGGATCGCTTGAGGCCCCCGCGTTCATCTACCCTGGAATCCGCGACGACGTCGTAGCTGTACCGATGGGACAGGGACACACAGAGTTCGGGCAGTATGCCAAAGGTGTGGGCGCCAACGTCTCAGTTCTGTTAGACGGAGCGCCGACCGTGTTTGGCGGACAGTCGCACTACGTTGCGGTCAACGTCTCAAAGACCGGCGCTCACGAGCGACTTGCAAAGGCGTCTGGGCAGAACCGTCAGATGGGCCGTGGGATGGCTCAGGCGACGACGCTGGCAGCGCTTGTCGGCGAAGGCCATGGCGATGGCGAAGAGGAGCATCGCGGCGAACATGCTGTACCCGTTCCCGAACACGTCCAGGACGTTCTGGATCGGTGGCAGGAAGATCAGTGGGAGGACACGCGCCACGGGAACTATGCGGGCGAGCATCCTCGCTGGGGGCTGGCGATAGATCTTTCGAAGTGCACTGGGTGTTCGGCGTGTGTGACTGCGTGTCAGGCCGAAAACAACATCCCCACTGTGGGGAAGGAACAGGTCGCCAGGGGCCGCGAGATGTCATGGATTCGCATCGAGCGCTACTTCGAGGACGGCCATGACGGTGAACCAGTCGAGATTCGACTACTGCCAATGATGTGCCAGCACTGCGGCAACGCACCATGCGAACCGGTATGCCCGGTCTATGCGACCTACCACACGCCCGACGGATTGAACGCTCAGATATACAATCGGTGCATCGGAACTAGGTACTGCTCAAACAACTGTCCCTACAAGGTGCGCTACTTCAACTTCTACGACTACCCGAACTCAGCGGACCCACATTTTTCATGGCCTGAACCGCTGCATTGGCAGTTGAATCCGGACGTGACGGTTCGCGAGAAAGGGGTGATGGAGAAATGTACGTTCTGTGTCCAACGAATTCGTGGGGCCCAGCATCAGGCCCGTCTGGAAGGAAGAGAGGTGCAGGATGGGGAAATACAGACGGCGTGTCAGCAGACCTGTCCGGCCGATGCGATAGTGTTCGGCGACCTGAACGATCCAAATTCTCGAGTGTCACAACGGTCTCACGATGAGCGCGGTTACCACGTGCTCGGGGATCTCAACACCTATCCCGGCGTTACTTATCTCAAGAAGGTACGTAACACGGTGGCGAGCTGATGGCGGCAACGGTTCAACCCACGGATGCACGGGAGCCGCTGACCTACTCGCGAATCACGCGTGACATAGCGGGGACGCTCGGCAACCCGGGCAGGGGTTACTTCATATTGCTGGGACTAGTCCTTACCGTGCTAGCGATTGGCGGTTTCGCATTGCTGTGGCAGATACGGTACGGTCTTGGAGTAGCCGGGTATGTGCCTCCCGTCATGTGGGGAGTCTACATCACGACGTTCGTGTTCTGGGTCGGTATCGCTCACTCCGGTACGCTGATTTCTGCAATCTTATTCCTGTTTAGATCGGCCTGGCGTACGTCCGTCTACCGAACGGCCGAAGCGATGACGGTATTCGCTGTGATGACGGCGGGATTATTTCCGCTGATTCACGTGGGGCGGTTGTGGTTCGCCTATTGGCTCATTCCCTATC
>JACZUR010000113.1 GCA_022573095.1 Gemmatimonadota bacterium
ACGTTCTCGCATTGTTCAGGAGTACCAAAATTCCTGTCCGAAGGGGCTGTTTCAGGTCCAGATAGACTGCAGAAGACGGTTCCACCACCGAGGGGAACCGAAAAGGGTGCCTAACGGTTGGACAAGTTCCGAAAACGAACGCTGACCTGAGACCCGTCGTGAAGCTTTGAAAATCTAAGGTTTCGCCCGTGCACGTCATAAACAATGAGGCTGCCGAGCCGTCGATTACTGGCACAAACCCTGACAATTATGCTGCTTCCCTCGGCCAATAAGCCCTGATATACCCTAATTCTACAGGTGGGGTCGTAGGCAATGATATGAACCGAATAATGGCTGCGGTTGTATAGCACGACGCGGTTGAGGGTCTGCGAGGTTGCGCCTCCCGCCACGCAAACCACGAGAAGAGACCAAACGATCATCGGAAATATGGTTTTCCACATTCCTGGCTTTCTCCACCCTAGTCCCTGCGATCCCAGGGGGCTGATCCCACAACCCCTGAAGCCGTGATAGCCCTATCGAGCAGGCTCGCCTAAACCAACCATATTGGACTTTCTCTGGCCCAGCAATGCGCTCCGGACCACTACGGCACTCTCCAACAAGTCTGGCACCGACACAACCGCCAGAGATTTGAGTCACGAGCAGACATCGGTGTGATAATCAGAGCGTGTAGATCATGTGCGCTGGGTTGGGCTTCGACGGTCCCCGTCCACGGCAGCTCATAGCCAAAAGGAGACGTTCGCGGTCGCCGGCTTTGACTGACCGCTGTCTCCAGCCCCGTCGTTCGCAGGTATTTGGACGAGGATGTTGGCCTCCTCGAACAGCTTGACGGTGCCGGTACACGGTCGCGATCGAGATGTGCCGGTCGATGTCGGAGGCGCGCCGATACAACTGTTTGACGTCGGGGTGATCCGCCGAGTCCGACAGCACCCGGGCGACGACCCGGCGCTGCTCGGTCATCTTGAGGCCCTTTTTGATACAGAGCCTCTCAAGCCTCGATGGTTCGTCGCCGCACATCGCGGTAAAGCACAGGCTTCAAAAAATTGGCCTGCCGACGACCGTTCACCCACCGCCGGCGGCGAGCCGGTGGTGCGGCGCAACGACGCCACGTCGCGCCGCACCGAATCGGATTACTTGCGCTTGCGCGGGCGCGTGCCGAGCCCGATCTGCTTGGCCAGCTTCGAGCGTTGCTTGGCGTAGTTCGGCGCCACCATCGGGTAGTCCGACGGAAGCTCCCAGCGCTCGCGATATTCCGCCGGCGTCATGTTGAACGCGGTCTTGAGATGGCGTTTCAGCATCTTCAGCTTCCTGCCGTCCTCCAGACAGACGATGTAGTCCGGCTTTACCGACCGCCTGATCGACACCGCCGGCTGCGGTCGCGGCGGCTCGGCGGCGCTGGCGTCACCGGCATTGGTAAGCGAACGATAAACCTGCTGGATGAGATCGGGCAGGTCGGCCACGGCCATCGTGTTGTTGGCGACGTGCGCCGACACGATCTCGGTCGTCAGGGTCATGATGTCGCTGTGACTTGTTGATTCCGCCATGGAGTTACATTGCTCCCAAATTGCCCAAAAGGCTTATCCCGTTGCCTCCGCCGCGATCAACATCTTGTAGGTGACGGGTTGGCGGCGTGATGCGATGCGGAGCAGCGAGCGGAAGGCGGCGTGGCGGGTTCGACGGCGGTTGAAGCGGAAGGTGAACTCGTCGAGATAGGATTGCAGGTGTTTTCGGCGCAGGCCATGGTAGACCCCGAGCGCCCAGGTCTTGAGGTTTGAGAACACGCGGTGGATCCAGGGCAGCACCAGATGCGCGGCCATGGCGCCGATGACCCGAGGATCGTGATTGACGCCAGGCGCGCCGGGGTAGGCCGACCAACCGTCGGTCTTGGCGGTGGTGGCCGGGGCGATGTTGGTGGCGATGAAGCCATGCAGGCTGGTGGCGGAGAAGTCCTTGATTGCGGCCAGACGGATGCGGCCGGGTCCGGGGCCGACGACCTCGACGGCGCCGGCGAGGAGCAACTTTCCGTCATGACTGCGCCCCTGACCGCCGCAAATGGGGCCGTCCTTGGTCCGGTGATGGATTGTGGTTTCGTCGATTTCCACCAGTCCGAACAACGCCTTGCGGTCCGGATCGACCATGGCGTGGCGGAGCTTGGCGCACAACAGCCAGGCCGTCTTGTAGGAGCCCAGGCCGAGCTGTTTCCACAGTTGAAAGGCCGAGATGCCATTGGAATGGGTCGCCATCAGATAGGCGGCCCACAACCAGATGATCAGGCTCAGCTTGCTGCCGTGCATGATGGTCCCGGCCGTCACCGAGGTCTGCCGGCGGCATTGCTTGCACTGATATGTCCAGGCCTTGGTGTCCAACATCCAGGCCTGGTCATGACCACAGCCGGGGCAGCGGAACCCATCCGGCCAGCGCAGGGCGGCGAGATAGGCCGCGCACGCGGCCTCGTCGGGAAAGCGTCGTTGAAAGGCGATTAGGGAATGGGGAAAGTCGGACATGGCGTGGCCTCCTACTCTCTCGGCGACCGCACCTGTTTGAAATGCCACCTGGACGGAGGGCAGAACCCTAAAATCGAGAAAGCGTTTCACAATGCCCCGTACCACCGGGACCCTCGCAACCGCTGCGCGGACTGCCACCGGACAGGGAGGGGGGGTCGGCCGGTTGAGCATTTATGTGTGCGACGAATACCGGGGAGACGTCGATCCGTCTGAGTTGGCGAGGGTCCTCGTAGAAGGCGCCGGCCAGGGTGCCTGGAGGTTTGAGGACTATAAGACCGACGATAGCGATACTGCGGAATTGGTCTTGCTCTCGATTATCGCCAGCAGTGGCGACAAGACGGCAATGCAGGCCGGGGCTGCTGTAGGCGACGCTACTGTTGCCGGCCAAAATCTCGCGAGAGAACTGCAGGCCCTTCCGGGGAACGTCTGCACGCCCGCGTTTCTCGGTGACCGCGCCGCAACACTGGGCGAGGAGCACGGTTTCAAAGTCACTGTACTAGACGAGGGGCGCCTCAAGCGTGCCGGAATGAATGCGATTCTGGCGGTGAGTCGAGGATCGGAGCAAGAGGCACGACTCATCGTCATTGAGTACAAAGGTGCCAAGAAAGGCGCTCCTATCTGCCTGGTTGGCAAGGGCGTGACCTTCGATACAGGAGGTATATCTCTAAAACCTGCCCTCAACATGGAGGAGATGAAGTACGACATGTCGGGTGCGGCAGCGGTACTGGGAGCGTTTGAGGCCATCGGCCGTTTGAAACCCGAGTGCAACGTGGTCGGAATAATACCGTCCGTAGAAAATATGCCTTCGGGTTCGGCCACCAGACCGGGCGATATCGTGAAGAGTCATCTGGGGAAGACCATCGAGATCGCTAACACGGACGCCGAAGGCAGACTCATATTGTGCGACGCGCTTTCCTACGCACGGCGTTTCAAACCCAGCTGTGTGTTGGATGCGGCTACGCTGACCGGTGCAGTGGTAATCGGTTTAGGCAATCATGCGACGGGTTTGCTGGGTAACGATCAAGACTTGGTGGACGAAGTTCTCGAAAGCGGTGAACTGTCTGGTGAGCGCTGCTGGCAGCTGCCGCTGTGGGAGGAATACAAGACGCAGATAAAGTCTGACTTCGCCGATATCAAGAACATAGGTGGAAGAGCGGCCGGCGCCATCACTGCTGCCAGCTTTCTTTCGGAATTTACGGAAGAGTATTCGTGGGCTCACCTGGACATAGCGGGAACAGCATACATCGAGGACGATGCACCACACATCGGAAAGGGTCCGGCTGGTACGGGGGCTCGTCTCTTTACGCAATTTGTCCTAGGTCGTTCCGGCGGGTGAGTTTTGTGGGCCGCGCGCCGGCGCTTTTGCTGGCGTTGCTCATCACTAACACTAACCTAGTAGCGGCACAGGACAGCCTCGCCGCCGGCGCACTCCCTCCTTCTCCACCGCCGGATTCAATAGCCGAAATCTCACGTGTCCCCATAGCACCGTACGAGGTGCCCGCGGGTCCGATGGTACCCTGGTCTCGCTTGTCTTTCAACCGCGATTCCATTATCTGGAACAGCTCGATCACGCTTGCCGATCTGCTCACCGCGGTTCCCGGTGTTTTCGTGGCCAGAGGAGGTTTTCGTGGCTTGCCTGAGTACGCCGTGTACGCGGGACGCGGAGCCGCCGCGATCGAGATCTACTGGGACGGCCATAGGCTTACGCCGGTGGGTCGCGATTCGATCTACATCGATCCGGGCGAGATACCGCTTACCTATCTTCGCCGCGTGGAGTTTGAACCGACGCCGTCGGTGCTGCGGGTATATCTAGTGTCTGAACGACAAGAGGAGATTGAAGCGCGATCGATAGTGAGGTTCGTTACAGGGGACTTTGGGACCGGCGCGTACTCGGGCATCTTCCAGAAGCGATGGGCACAGGGTCTCGGTTTCAATGTGGGCGTTGATTTCATGACGACCGATGGCGCAAGTGGACCCGGACGCTCCGATCAACTGGTAGACATTTGGATCAAGGGAGAGTGGAATCCGGATTCTACCGCCGGCGTAAGTTACCAGTTTAGGCGTCACAGCGTCGATAGCGACCCGGTGCAAACGCTCACCGGCGTAACCGGAGTGCCGGCGCGACTTGGAAACCGTACCGATCTGTTGTTTTCGATGTTCAGGTCGACGGAATCCCAGGGAAGAGGATTGAGGTTTGACGGAGGCGTGTGGGCTAGTTCCTGGACCGACGATACTCTAGACCTCGATCAAGATGTGCGTTCTATCTTTGTGGGGGTACGCTACTCCGGTCGAAGGTTTAGTGCCGAGACGAGAGCGCGCTTTGCCGATATGTGGATTCGAAATTCGTTCGAGTCCCGACTGAACTGGTCTCCCGTGAATTCGGTGGTAATCGGTGGGTACGCGCGCCGGGGAAGTTACACCGGAGAGCGAAGATCGTATCGTATAGAAGGCACAGCGGGAATAAGCGGTGGTCCCTTTTCCATCGTAGGTACCGTGTCAAAGGCGCGGGCAATTGAGGCCCCAAGTCTTGTCGCGGATACGGGCCAGGTGGTTGCGGACTTCGGCGTCCGCGTTGGAATGAGTACTCGGCGCATCTCAGGCCACGTGGGATTAGTTCGCCGGGATGGTTATCAGCCAAGTTCGTTCCCGCAGCTTCCTGTGATCGCTTCGTTTGACTCGTCGCGTCAGGCGACTTACATAGAGGCGCGCGCGGTCCTGCGACCCTGGAGCTATCTGACGATCGATGCGTGGTACTCGGATCCCGGGAGCGCGACTCTGGATTTTCAGCCGCCCAATCATACCCGGCTGCAACTGACTTTTCGTTCCAAGTTCTGGCGCACGTTCCGCAGCGGGGCGTTCGATCTAAAAGCACAAATCTCGATGGACTCGTGGAGCAGAGGCACCGCGGGGCTTTCGGACGCCGGTCTTCCTATCGAGTTGCGAGGGATAACGTTCTACGAGACCTACCTCGAATTCCAGATAGTCGGGTTCACTATGTTCTGGAATATGCGCAATGCGTATAACGCCCAGGAGCAATATGTTCCCGGGCTGGAGTACCCACGCAGTGCTCAGACCTACGGTGTACGCTGGGAGTTTTCCGATTAACCGAGAACTTTCGGTGGGCTTTGACGTTGCTCCTATGCTAGACTAGCTTTCGCCCACTCTCAAAAATCCACAAGGAGAACCGCCGGCAGTGTTGAGATCTATGACCGGTTTTGGGGTAACAGATGGTGTCGTAGCCGGTGGCCGTCTCAAGGTTGAGATACGAACGGTCAATCACCGCCACTTCAACCTACAACTCAAACTAGGGCCCGAATTCCAGCGGTTCGAATCCGTCGTCAAGGAGTGGCTGCGCGAACGGATCGAGAGGGGGCACGTTTCGGTTACCACTCGTTGGTTAGAGGAAGCGGCGCGTCCCGCTACTGTGAAAGTGAACTTTGACCGGGCACGTGAGGTCGCAAGGGCCCTCAGCGAACTAAAGGAGACGCTCGGACTCAACGGGGACGTTGACCTCGGCTTCGTGGCGCGTCATCCGGATGTGTTGTCTGTGGTTGAAGCTGATGGAGATCCCATAAGCGGCGACGAACTCAGATCTGTATTCGATGCGGCACTCAACGATGTGCTGGAGATGAGGGAGCGCGAAGGAGAGGCCTTGGAACGTGTGTTGAGTACTTCCTTGGAGACCATAAGTGGAAAGCTGACCTATGTGGAGAGCCGGGCGCCGGAGAGGCTGGAATGCGAACGAGACCGGCTCAGATCTTCCGTCGCCCAGTTGATGGATAACAACAGCCTGGATGAGGCCCGGCTGGAGCAGGAAGTAGCACATATCGCTGACAAGCTGGATATTACCGAGGAGACCGTGCGCCTGAGAACCCACATTGAGGCGTGCGGCGCTGCGATCGCCAGCAATGGAGCGGCAGGGCGGCGATTGGGATTTCTCATGCAGGAGATGCTACGAGAGACCAATACGATAGGCTCGAAGGCGAACAATGCGGAGATAGCGGCGGCGGTGATCTCGATAAAGGAAGAATTGGAAAAGTTCCGTGAACAGGTGGAGAACGTGGAGTGAAGCCCTTCATCCTTATCCTTTCCTCGCCATCCGGTGGTGGAAAGACAACCATAGCCAAGACGCTGCTTTCGGCTCGCGACGATCTGGCATACAGTGTTTCAGCGACGACCAGGGCTCCGCGGGAGGGCGAAGTCGACGGAGTTGACTACCACTTCCTGAGCGACGTGGAATTCAAAAAGCGTCGGGACGAAGGCGCGTTTCTCGAGTCGGCCTCCTACGGTGGTCATCTGTACGGCACGCTCGCGGAGTCAGTCGACCAAGCCATGGACGAAGGTTGCCACATCGTTCTAGATATCGAGGTGAGTGGCGCTCGACAGATTCGGGAGCGCAGGAACGATGTTGTGAGTATCTTTATCCTCCCGCCGTCTGCCTCGGATCTGGTTGAGCGGTTGGGTAAGAGGAATACGGAGACCCGCGGGGACCTTGAAACTCGCATGCGGGCGGCGATCGAAGAACTAAAGGAGGCGCCGCAGTACGATTATGTTGTTGTGAACGAAGACAAGATCCAGGCGGTCGCCGAGGTGGCTGCCATCATAGATGCTGAGGGAAAGCGCACGGGTAGGCAAGAAGACTTAAGGGATATAATTGAAACTCTTCGACTCAACCTCGTTGTCGAGGTAGAGGCGCGGGCCGGGGGTTAGGAGTTAGCTCATGCAG
>JACZUR010000114.1 GCA_022573095.1 Gemmatimonadota bacterium
GGTCTTGGTTTACTCAGGAGCCACCGGAACGTTGCTATTTACCTTCACCGGAAGCTCGAATGACATCCTCGGCATAGACATGGACGCCGCTGGCGACTTGAATGGTGACGGTGTAACCGATCTGATCGTCGGAGCGCCGGGGGCGAGTGGAAGTGGTAAGGTCGGTAGGGCTTTCATCTACTCGCTAGCAGACGGATCGACGATACACGAGTTCAACGGAGAGAATCCGGGTGATCAGTTCGGGTGGAATGCGACGTCGGCGGGCGACGTAGACGGTGATGGGTTGTTGGACGTGATAGTAGGAGCGCCGAGGAACGATGGGGCGGGAAATAACGCCGGGCGAGTGTACGTGTATTCCAGTTCCGATTGGTCCCTGTTGTACACGATCGACGGCCCCGCCGCCAATTCTCTCTTCGGTCAGGCGGCCAGTGGTGTTGGCGATCTTGACGGGGATGGAATTTCCGACGTCGGCGTTGGGGCTCCTGGATTCGCGGGAGGGGGAAGGGTCTCCGTATTTTCCGGTGCGGATGGCTCGCGCTTATTTGACATTCCCTCCGATGCTACCGCCTCGAGCTTCGGTAGTTTCTGGATTTCTAGCCCCGGCGACTTGAACGGCGATGGTATACCCGATATCTACGCCGCAGATCTGGGTAATTCCGCGAACGGAAGTAATTCAGGGAGGGGCTACGTTTTCTCAGGCGCCAACGGTTCCAATATTCTGACGCTCACGGGAGAGGCAGCCGGCGACCAGTTTGGCGTCGGACACCCGGCCGGGGACATCGACGGGGACGGCGTTGGCGACCTGATCATTGCAGCGTGGCTGAGCAGCGAGGGCGGCTCGAATGCAGGGAAGGTGTTTGTGATCTCCGGTGCCGACGGATCCTCGCTTCGCACGTTCTCGAGCATAACTCCTGGCGAAAATTTTGGATTCGATGCGTTTGCGATCGACGATATCAACGGAGATGGGGTTACTGACTATGCAATCTCGGGAGGTATCTCTGGGTCAACACCCGGCAAGGTTTACCTGATCCCGGGCGTCGGTCCTTGATTCGGGTCCCGTAAGCTCCCGCAAAACATTTGCTGGTAATTCACCAACAGTTTCAGGAAGGTCTTAAAATGTTACAGTCATACTACGGTGCTCTTGCAACGAGCATTATCTTGGTTGTTGTATCCTGCGGGGGTGACCCGTCGGAGCCTAATCCGCCTCCCCCGGGACCCCCTCCCCCAGATCCGATAACGGTAGTTGAGACTGCGAGCGCAGTTGCAGGATCGGATGCTGGTGAGGCGGGGAATGCAGGTGATCTCGAGGTGTCCTTCACGAAAGCTGCCGATGAAACCGGCATCGCCGAATACAGGATCATCGTTGTAAAGTCGAGTGTTTCGTCATTCGATCTGGCAGCCGCCGCTGCTCTTTCCGCAGCTAGCTATGTGTCCGTTACGCCGAATGGAAGCGACGTTCGACGTAGGCTGAGTTCACAAACGACTGACAGCGACGGTGCGACTATCATAAGCGGAGTTGCGTATACGGCCGTCGTCTTATCGGTGGCCGACGGCACCACGCGAATCACGAATGCGCTTTCGGCGCCGTCCGCCGCGGTAACTCTGAATACTACGGCACCCGTAACACTCCGGATTGAACTGGATGACCCGCGCAACAACGGAGATGCCTCGGACCTTGTCATCGGGTTCGATCCCGCCGCCGATGAAGGCAAGATCGATCAGTACCGTGTCTTTCTCGTCAAAGAAGCGTCACAGGCGGGTTTTGACCTGTCCGCTGCGCAAGGTCTCGCTGCCGACCGTTTTGTGGTTGCTCAGAAGACAGGGGGATACCAACGTGTCTCGCCGAGTGCAGCGACATTGGATTCGGACGGCAATGCGATCACCGTCGGTGAGGCGTACGTTGCGTTCATTCTGTCAGAGGCCGACGGATCCACGGCCAACATCGACGCTCTTTCGTCGGCGTCAAATACTATCACAGTAGCTAATACTACGGTCAAGATTACAGCCGTTGGTAACGCCGGCGTGCTAATTGAAGACGACCAGTTCAAGGTGCTCGTCGACGGAGTGTACGGTAATCTTAGCGGCTGGGTGCAGATGTCCGGTAGTGAGCTGCAAAGACTGACGACGGGCACGGCTCCCTATGACGGTGTCGATGTCGTCTTGGCTACGCATAACCACGGAGATCACTTCGCCCCGACGTCGGCCGCAACGGTACTTGGGGCCCATCCCGGTGCACTGTTGATCGGGCCACCCCAGGCAGTGAGCACAATGTCGAGTCAGAATCAGGTCGTGCAGATCAGCCCCGCATTCCACCAACGGGCTGAGACAACCGTGAACGGTGTGAGAATAGAAATACTTCACCTCACGCACTTTGATCAATTCGGCAACGACTTTTCCGGTGTCGAGAACTATGCCTACATCATCCATTTGGGTGGAAAAAAGATTCTGCACATGGGTGACGTGGACTACGCGGTGTCGAATCTATCGGCGTTTGGACTGGATCAAGAAGGAATCGATATCGTTCTCATTCCGACATTCAATACGCTGATCAGCACCGCGAACCGTGACGCGATTGTGGGCAACATCAACCCGGCAAATGTGGTGGGTCTCCACTTTCTCGTGAGCCAGATGAGTAGCGACGCAACTCAGACGGCAACTTTGTTCCCAGGCGCCGTCCTGTTTACCCAGGCACCGTCCTCCGTTCGATACTAGGAGGGTTCGTCATGCATGCCGTCAGATTAAATACATTGTTGCTTGTTGTGCTTGTTGGTGGATGTGGTGGGGGAGGTGGAGATACCGTCGTCGATCCTCCGCCGCTGCCCCCAGTTGACACGGTAGCCACGAATCGAGCCCCTGTCATTTCTATTTTTCCCGACAGAAGCGCCGATCACAATCGGCTCTACGAGCAGCGCTTCAGTGTGAGCGATGCGGACGGCGACGAAGTGTCGGTAGGTGTGCAGGCTCCGGCGTGGCTCAGCTTCGATCCGGCTGTAAATTTGATATCCGGCCTCGCCGGCGAAGAAAATATAGGTACGCATGAAGTCACGGTGCGGGCGACGGACGGTGTTGTGACTACTGAATCAAAGTACGAAATAGTCGTGCAGTTCGGGGAGATCGTATGTAATGAAGGATGGGTCCCGCCCGCTGAATCGCCCTTCGTACTCCCGTATCCAGTTGGAAAGACCCAGAGTATCATCCAATCCTACTGCACCCAGTTCAGTCATAACAACT
Organism: Gemmatimonadota bacterium; assembly: GCA_022573095.1. Classification (GTDB taxonomy): domain Bacteria; phylum Gemmatimonadota; class Gemmatimonadetes; order Gemmatimonadales; family GWC2-71-9; genus B16T1B5. The sequence continues at coordinate 3,232 of JACZUR010000114.1, forward strand.
GGTTTGCCTACGACATCGACACTCAGATTGGCGATACACTGATTGCTTCCAGATCTGGAGTCGTGATTTTTTTACAAGAGTCTTTCTTTGACAATACGCAAGTCAACGGCGAACAAAATTTTGTCTTCATTGAGCATGTGGATGGCACCGTCATGTGGTACGTACATCTAACCAACAACGGCGTGCTTGTTGAAGTAGGTGACTCAGTGGTCCAGGGGCAGCCGATCGCAATTAGCGGAAACAGCGGCGCGACTGCCGGTCCTCATGTTCATTTGGTGCTATCCCGTGATCGCACGAACTTTGATCGCGAGGTGTCGCTGCCAGTCAGCTATCGAAACGCAGGCGGTACGTTCGACCCCAACGGTGGTCTTGCGTTAGGACAAAGCTACGAGGCGTTACCGTTTACCCCTGACAATAATTGAGTGTGCTGCCTTTTCTGTGGATCCCGCCGACGGAAGCTTGCGCGCTGGCATAAGTGAACCGGCTAAATGGAATGGCGCTGGGGTTCCAGGCGGCGAATTTCAACGCTTACTCTCATAAACGTGGAGTACTGCAAGACCCGAGTTCTAGTCCGCCAGCTCTGCGCCGAGGGTTCGCAGACTGTCTCGAATCCCGTTCAGCGTGTCCGGGGGAGTGACAATCCAGATGTTTGCAAGGTAACTGAGCGTCGTCTGGGCAAGCGCGTCGCGTATCAATTCGACACATTTTCTCGGGTTCAGCGTTCCGTAAAGCGTTCCGAGCAGAGGCATAGAAAGGGATCGTATCTCTCGTTCGTCGGCTGATCGCACCACCTCCTCGAGTGCCGATGCGACCCACTCCTCGGTCCAGGACGGTTCCCGGCTCAGGTCGTGAACAACAGCGTGGAGTCGGAGCGGATCTCCTGACTTCACGACTACCGTGCCCGGCTCGAGCGCCTGCGCCGCTGTTGCTCGGCTCAACGACTCTCGAGCTGACTCGTTCGAGGCCTTGGCCACGGGGTCAGCGCCCAGGACCAGATAAGTATCGTCCTCGATCACCACCGCCTCGACTTCGAAGTGAGGCGTGGTACCGGGCGGCGCGGCAACTATCCGGATCGATGTTTCGTCCATGGTATCGTCAGCAAAATAGGGATCTCCTCTGAGGATGTCAGCATGTCGAGTGAATCAATGCACCAACAGGTTTCGTCCGGCTGATCTCATTGTACAGTCTAACCGTCCCCTGAGTTGGCAACACGTGAACCTGGACGTTTCTCGCCTGCAACTCTTGGACGATTTCCGGGCGGACCTGCAATCTCTCGAGCATTCCCTGCGACAGAATGACGACCTCAGCGCCCTTTTCGAGTAGTTCTTCAACATCGGCCATCTGAATTCCGGGAATGTGCGAGGTTCCCGTCTCTCCCCAATCCCACTCGCGTGCGCCACCGGGGAAGAGTTTGACGTCCTTAAAGGATCCTTGCCCCTCAACTTCGATAGTACCCCAGGCTTGGCTCTCGATGCGTGGCGATTGGGGTGTAGTGTCGCTCTCTCCGGTCGTCATCCGCAGGTCTCGATTCCTTTTCGGTGCCGTAGGTAAACGTACATCTCTGCTCGGATGATGGGTAATTCGGTCCGATCGTCTAACCTTCGCCCAAAGACCGCCGTCTTAGTTGCTGGCCTTCATTGTTCGATTCGGTATCCCTTTTTGCGAACCGTCACTATCAGTGACTCTGTTTCTCCCTGTTCGAGCTTCGCTCTCAGTTTCGCAATGTGGGTGTCGACCGTACGTGACGAAGTCGTAGAAACGACCTGTGGATTGTGTACGACGAGGGGCTAAATACTGAGCGCGATTCCTTGGGTGTCGGGACACCACGTCTACCGCTGTCTAACGGCCGCAGTGTCAGGATCAAGTACACATATACTTGGACGGTGTGAGGTTGCCGCTAACTGATGGCAATCTGTATGCGACGCAAAACCTATGAACAGATTACGCGACGGCATATTCGATGCTCTCTCTTACCCAGCCTCGCAGCGCGCTAATGTCGTCAAGTATATTTTTGGGTAAGACGACATAATCCTTCTTAACGGGTCCTTCTGGGGAATATCGCAGCTGTGTAGCTCCCGTTTGCTCTAATAGAGCGCGTGATCCCTCCGGTAACTTGAGCGCAAGTCCAACGGGCGTAAGCGTAACGCATATCTTGCCGTTGGCATAGAGCGCGGCTCCGCTGAAGAAGTGTTTGCAATCGAGTCGGATTTCTACAGACTCTTCGGGGGCCACCTCATCCATCAGCGCTTTGAGTTCGTCCTCTTTGATGTGCAACACACCATCGTTGATAGCCTGGACGATATTCTCGTTGATGTCTACCCCTATCACTTCGTGACCTGCTCTGGCTAACAACAAGGCGGCAGGCAACCCGACATAACCAGTACCCACCACCACGATGCGCTTATCTCTGGTGCCGTCCTCACTCAATTTTGTAGACCGCCTTTTGCCAATCAATTGTCTGCCGTATACCCTTGTCCAGCGATACCGTTGCCTCGTGTTTCAAGTCTCGCCTGGCTTTGCTGTTATCGCTCTTCTTATCGCGCGTATTGTGCTCCTCAACTTGCTCATACGCCACCAGGTTATCATCTTTGCCTACATACGCTAAAATCATGTCAGACAACATCTTGATGCCGTGATACTCGTCGCCGCAAATATTGTATACCTCGCCCGCAACAAAATTGTCCGTGACATTCGCCAGCGTTCTTGATGTATCGTCAATATAGGATGACGTTCGATGGTGGTCCAGATAGACAGTGTAAGGCATATAGTGTAACGCCCGGTATACAAACTGACATATCACGCTGCGATATTCCGAATAATACTCGCCCGGCCCATAAGTATTGAACAGGCGCACGCGCACCGTCTCAGTCGCGTGGCGGTCGGCAGTGTTGAGAATTTGTGTCTCGTTGACCCACTTCGAGATGGCATAATCATTAAGCTGGCGGATGGCATGCATGTGCGGCACATCCTCAACCATCACACCATCGTAATCGCCATACACTTCGCTGGTGGAGGCCTGGAAGACCTTGGCCTTCACGCGTTTGGCGAGGCCCAGTACGTTGATCGCGCCGTGCACACTGGTCTTGGTCGTTTGCACCGGGTTGAACTGATAGTGGATCGGCGAAGCCGGGCAGGCAAGGTTGAAAATCTCATCGACCTCTACATAGAGCGGAAAGGTAATATCGTGCCTTTGGAGTTCGAAACGAGGATTGTCGAGCAGCTGAAGTATATTATCACGCGTTCCCGTAAAGAAGTTATCGACGCAAAGGACATCATACCCCTCGTCAAGCAGACGCTTGCAAAGATGCGATCCAAGAAATCCGGCGCCGCCGGTCACTAGCACGCGTTTTCGTAATGCGTATTGCATGACTTCTGTCCCTTTTGACTGCCGTTCGCTGTTGTCGTTATTCTCCGGAACCTCTCAATACTGCGGGTACCGTCTTTAGCATGATTTGGAAATCGAGCCACAGAGACCACCGGTCGATGTATTCGAGGTCAAGCTTCATCCATTCGTCAAACGAGCTGTGGTCTCTGCCATTGACCTGCCACAGGCCCGTAATGCCCGGGCGAACGCTGATCCGGCGGCGGTGCCAGTCCTCGCTGAATCCCGCGTAGTCCCGGAGCGGCAGGGGCCTTGGTCCAACGAGGCTCATATCGCCTTTTAATACATTGAACAGCTGGGGTATTTCATCGATGCTGGACTGTCGCAGGAATTTGCCGATCGGCGTGATCCGAGGATCGCCTTCGATCTTGAATACAGGGCCGGCCGCCTCATTAAGATGTTCGAGTGCAGCCTGTTGCTGTTCTGCCCCCACCACCATCGTACGGAACTTGAGCATCCGAAATCGTTTCTTGTTCAGGCCGACACGCTCCTGTGAAAAATTCACGGGACCGGGAGAGGTCAGCTTGATCAGCAGCGCCGTAACAATGAGCACCGGCAGAAACAAAATAATGAAAAAAGCACTTAGCAGAACATCCAGGGCACGCTTAGTGGCT
>JACZUR010000115.1 GCA_022573095.1 Gemmatimonadota bacterium
GGGTTCGTGGGCTCCGCAGGACAAAAACCTAACAAATCCCTTACGTGGAGACAGTTGATCTGCTCCCTGTGACATCTATTCTTCCGGTGTCACCCAGTCAATGGAGCACCAGATGCCACGAGCGTTTCAGTTAGGCTGCTTGTTTCTGATCGTCGGCTGCCAGGCGGCACCCGAAAACGCCGAGCAACCGTTCGCGCCCTATACTAACCTCCAGGTCTTCCCACAGGACGTAGGTTGGTCGGAATTGGGGGAGGCCATGCTGAACAATCTACGAGGACTGGGGCTCCGGCAAACTGCCGGAGAGGGATGTTTGCACTGCCACGTTGGTTCTCTCCAAACTTCCATGGAAACCTGGGACTTCGCGTCTGATGTCAAGCAGACAAAGCGCCAGGCGCGGCTGATGATGCGTATGGTCAGGAGCATCAACGAAACCTACCTGGCGAACTTGGAGGGCCGGGATTCCTTAGAAACTGCCGTGACCTGCTACACCTGCCACAAAGGACAAATCAATCCGCGTTCGCTTCTCGCGGTGTTAGACCGAGATTTCTCAGCGGGTGGCATCGAGCGCATCGAGCAAGAGTACAGAAGACTGCGCGCTGAGTACTACGGGAGAGGCGTTTATGATTTCGGAGGAGCACTCACCGATCTAGGAGTTACGCTGGCGGACCGTGGTAATTACGACGATGCCATCAGCGCAGTGGAGCTGAGCGTCGAATTCGAATCGGAGTCCCGTGACGCACATCGATGGCTGGTCCGCATGGTAATGGAGCAGGCTGTTGTCGAAGGACGAGTCGGCGAACTAAGGAGTCTATGGGACTCGTTGACGGCCGTTGAGCGTCCCGAGGGTGCGATTGTTTGGTTCACCTTGCGTTCTGTCGGCGTGCGTATGCGTCGTACGGGCCAGCTGGAGGCGGCGGAGTGGGCCTTTGCGTTGAACGCTCAGATCTACCAGAACGACCATCGAATCATAACGGATCTGGCTCAGACACAACTCTTGAGAGGCGATACCGCGAGTGCCGTTGCATTAGCGCGCAGGGCGCTCGATATCGATCCCGACTACGACAATGCGGTCGAACTACTCGCCGAAGTAGATGCGGAACGATAGCTGCGCGCATCGGCGCGCAACGCAGGACTCTCGCCAAGGCGAGCCCCAGGCTCACATCTATCCAGGCGGAGGACCGGGGAATTGCGACACTCCCATTCCGCCGCGGACCCGAGGCAACTAACTGATTCGGAGAGAGATGCTAACGCCGAGTCGCACTGTATTGCACATCACCGTCCCGAACGAAACTCCAGCCGATAGCACGATCACCCTCGACGCGGAATACCACTGAACGATCCGTCCAATACACGGTCATCAACTCCCCATTCAGGTAGCGACCGACGTCAAAGCGATGTTCACCTCGCGGTACTAAATGCATGATGAAGTTACCCGAACGGCTAAGACCATTGGCGTTCAGCACGCCGTCTTCGTCTTCGACTGTCACGGTGCGTCCGTCATCAACGCGGTATTCACCTACATACACGGCACGTTCGGCGGATGAAAGCGTGATCTGCGGATACGAATCCACTTCCAGCTCTAGCGCGACAGCAGTGCTGCCCCACTGGAACATAAGCGTCGCATAATGCGGACCCACGCTAGGGAAGTAGAATGACAACGCGTCGAGATAGTTATCCGCTTCCTGTGGCTCAACAGTGAAGCGAGCTACTTCGAGATCGCTCGCCGGTCGCTGGGTATGAAAGACGCTGTCATCAGCACTGATTACCACCGTCCACTCCTCGGGCTGTGGAATCATCCAGACCGAATACTTACCAGCCTCCAAGCTGTGGCCGTTAACCCGGAAATCCCCATCCGACTCGATCGTGGTCGCCCAGTTGGCTCCCGGAGTCCAGAACTCACCCCAGTGCACCACGCCTCCGAACAACTCTCTACCGCGTGCAGTAGGACGGTCGTAGTCGACTTCGATAGTCACTCCCGTAATAGTCTGTGAAACGGTACCATGTTGACTGAAGCGGGGGACTCGATCTTGCGCAGCAGCCTCGCCTGCACCGACTATGAACGAAACAAGAGTGATTATCGTGGTGGAGGGCTTGGCCATGCGGTCCTCGCTGAGCGTCGGGAGAGTTCTTGCTGTTAGAAGATGGAAACACCATGGATGGCGATCAGTTCCGCCAAGACCGTAATCCGTTGGCCGAACGTTAAGAGTTGTCCCTCCACGCTGCACGAACAAACGACTGAACGAAGTTCGGAATCCGCTCCCGATCCCGACTCCCGGCTCCGCCTACCCGCTGATTACCGGTAGTTCAATCTTCCGGCCAACCGCCTTCGACTTCACGCGAGCGGCAAGTTCTTTCAGTGCCACCGCCGCCGGGCTATCGGGCTGCGACACAACTACGGGTTCACCGCGGTCTGCCAGGGCCGTCATGCCGGCCTGCAGCGGTATCTGGCCGAGCAGCTCAATATCCAACTCGTCCGCGAGCCTGCGTCCCCCACCCGACTCGAACACGGCTGTAATCTCCCCACAGTGAGGGCATGCAAAACCGCCCATGTTTTCCACGACGCCCATCACCGGAACATTGACCTTCTCGAACATCTTAGCGCCACGCAGCGCATCGCCCGCCGCCATCTCCTGGGGTGTTGTCACGATGATGGCCGTCGCCACCTTCACACTCTGCACCAGGGAGAGCTGTGCGTCGCCGGTACCCGGCGGTAGGTCGACTAAGAAGAAGTCCAACTCACCCCAATCGACATCGCCCAAGAACTGCTGAATGATCTTCGTTACTATCGGACCTCGCCAGATCGCGGGAGTATCCCTTTCGACCAGCAAGCCAAGTGAAATCAACTTCACTCCGTGCGCTTCTAGGGGAATCATTCTGCCCTGCTCAATGGGTGGCTTTTCGTCGATACCGAACATGCGCGGAATATTGGGGCCGTAGATATCGCCGTCCATCAATCCGACGCGGGCGCCGAGCAACGCAAGACCGGCTGCAAGATTACTCGATACCGTCGACTTGCCCACTCCACCTTTGCCACTCGATATCGCTATGACTGTACCAAGATTCGACATCGTCTTTGGTTGCGGTGCCGGGACAGCTGCGGGCTGTGTTCCCCGTGGTTGCGGAGTTCCCGCCCCCCCTCCCCCCGGTGGCTCGATGATTTTGACCTTTACATCGCTGACACCATCGATCCCCATCAGTACTTTGCGCGCTGCACGAACCAATCCGGCCGGATCATCCCGATTCAATTTGAACGTGAACGAAACAACACCTTTTTCTGAGACTTCCAACTCTTCAACCATACCAGCGGAAATGATGTCGTTCTCGACGCGCGGGTTACGCACGTTCGTCAGGGCACCGGCAACCTTCGCCTGCAGTTTCTTATCCATGATTTATCCCCACTCGGCCACAAGGCCGCTGATATGTGATCATTTTCGTAGGACTTCCCGTGCTCGTTCCAGCACCATATTTTGCACTTCCTGCAACTCGCCGTGCACTGACGCCCCCGCGGCCCTGATATGGCCTCCGCCGCCGAATTCCTGCGCTAGTGCTGCAGCATCAACGTCGCCCAGCGATCGGAACGAAACTTTGGTGCGGCCGTTCGCCAACCTGCGAAACAATAACGCCAGCCTGACTCCCTGAATCGACCTGGGATACTCCACCACTCCCTCCAATCCATCCGCGTCAATTCCGCACCGTTCCAGCGCACCCTCCGGCACGGTCACCCATGCAAGTCCGTGTTCTTCCACAACAAGCGTGTTAAGCACCTCGGCCAACAAACGGATCGATCCTTCGGGCGAGTTGGCGAACACATCCTCATAAATTTCTTCAGGCCCAAGACCAAACTCCAGGAGGCTCGCCGCAACCGTCAACACATGCGGCGTCGTATTGCTGAAACGAAAACCTCCTGTATCGGTAAGCAGCGCAACATAAAGCGCACGTGCAACCTCCGCGTTGATCTCCCATTCCATCACCCGTGCAAGATCGTAGATCAATTCCCCCGTCGCGCTTGCAGCTGAATCGACAAAACGGGGACCTGCAGGCAGGGAACCCTCGGTAACATGATGATCGATGCACGCCACCGGAACTTTGAGTGCCGCGAGCGTCCTTCCCAAGTGCCCGAGCCTGCCTACGTCTGAAATATCCAGCACGAACACGGCCTGTGCTCGCCTGAGATACTTGTCAGCCGTAGCGGACTTCTCGTATCGCTCAATGCCCTTGAGCAAGAATCGATACCGGTCCGGAAACGGAGTCGGGTTGGTTATGGCAGCGTTGACCCCCAGCCCCCTGAGAAGACGTACCAACGCCACCTCGCTTCCGACACCATCTCCATCCGCGTTGACGTGCGTCGTCACGGCCACCCGCAACCCAGGCTTAACCAGAGCACCGACGGCTTCAGCACCTCTCTGCCTGGCAGCAGTTATACGCGGGCCGCGGCGGCGCGGTCTGTTCTTTCTCTTGGGCATTGTGGGAAGATAACAACGAGGGAACGAGGGAACGAGGGGAAAAAGCCGTAAGCTCTAGGCCTCAAGCGGTAAGCCCGCCACTGTAGGAGGGTTGGAGGGCTAGAGGGTCGCAGGGCTGAAGGTTCAGCGACCACGATTCCCATTTTCTGATTCCCGCTCCCAGCTCCCCCCTCTCCTCCTATACGCTATAGTTCGGCGCCTCTTTGGTAACCACAACATCGTGTGGGTGTGACTCCCTTACTCCCGCCGCAGTAACCCGCACGAACTCAGTATTGCTTCTCAGTTCGTCCAAAGTTGCCACACCGCAGTACCCCATGCCGCTCCTGATTCCACCCACCAGCTGGAATACGACATCGCCGGCCGGGCCGCGGTACGGTACCCTCCCCTCGATACCCTCGGGCACGAGCTTCTTGGAACCGTTCGCATCACGAAGATCGTCTTGGAAGTAGCGGTCGGCGCTACCCTCTTCCATCGCGCCAAGAGAACCCATGCCGCGGATCATCTTGAACCTGCGTCCCTCCAGCAAGAAGCTCTCTCCGGGACTCTCTTCCGTTCCCGCAAGCATCGAACCAATCATCACGCTCGCTGCTCCAGCAGCCAACGCTTTGACCGCATCGCCCGAGTATTTGATGCCGCCGTCGGCGATCACCGGCACGTCACCGGCTCCCTCAACCGCATCCACGATCGCCGTCAACTGAGGAACACCGACACCGGTAACGATCCTGGTTGTGCAGATCGATCCTGGGCCAACTCCTACCTTGACTGCATTTACGCCCCTCTCGACCAGCGCTTTCGCTCCAGGCACGCTGGCAACGTTGCCACCGATCAGTTCGCACTCCGGGAACTTCTCACGCACGTCACCCACCGTGTCCAATACGCCCTGGGAATGGCCGTGGGCCGAGTCGACAACTATCACGTCGCAACCCGCGTCGAGCAGCGCTTTAACTCGAACGATCGTGTCGCTGCCGACTCCCACCGCCGCAGCGGTGCGGAGGCGTCCATGTTCGTCTTTGTTCGCGTCCGGGTGCATCCGCCTCTTGAAGATGTCTTTGACCGTTATCAACCCCTGCAGAATACCTTCGTCGTTAACCACGGGAAGCTTCTCTATGCGGTGCTTGCCGAGTATCTGTTCCGCTTCATCCAGCGTCGTACCGGTTGATGCGGTGATCAGGTTCTCCTTGGTCATTACTTCACTGATAGGGCGGTTCAGCTCAGTTTCGAATTGAAGATCCCTGTTGGTGATAATGCCGACCAGCTTCCCTTCGTCGTCGACGATAGGAACACCTGAGATACTGAAACGGGTCATGAGCGCCGATGCCTCTTGCAGTCGCCTGTCCGGTCCCAGCGTAATGGGATTGATGATCATTCCGCTTTCAGAACGTTTAACGCGGTCTACCTCCGCCGCCTGACGGTCGATTGGCATGTTCCTGTGGATTACGCCTATACCACCGGCCCGCGCCATAGCGATTGCCATCTCCGCTTCGGTCACCGTGTCCATCGCGGCCGCAACGATCGGGATGTTAAGCGGGATGTTTTCCGTGAGCTGCCCTTTGACACCGACATCACGAGGATGGACAGTGGTGTGACGCGGTACTAGTAAGACGTCATCGAATGTGAGAGCATAACCCGACCGGATCCTGCTCATCGGCGGCAGTCCCCCGTAAGCAAAAACCCGCCTTGGTTTCGCGTCAGGCGGGTTGCTCGTTGAATTTGGTTAGCCATGGGGCAGTTTACCCAGGCCACCGTCAGCGGTCAAGTTTCTTCGCTTGACTCCGGCTCTGGCTTGTCGCTCTCCCGTCCAGCATCAGCGGCCTTCTCGGCACCCTTCTTCTCACCAAGTTTCGGCGCCTCACTGTCCGTTGCTACATCAGCGACCTTCTGGATCTCGTCCACCACAGCTTTGCCGGCGGCTGAAACTCCCGATGCCACTTTGCCTGCCGCCTCGACGGCCTGCATCGTCCCCTTGATAGCAGCAACAGGAACCTTGGAGGCCCTCAGTACATCTTCGACACCCTCGGCGAGCTTCTGGAACGGACTTGCCTGGACCTCATCTGTGCCATACTTGCGTTCGAGAAACTCGAGATAGTCCACCACCTGATAGACTACTTCGTCAGGCAGGTTTTCCAATTTGCGCTGAATACGCATTCGCATTACGTCGTTCATGGTGTGTTCCCTCACTAATCGTTGCTCGGCGCTAGATCCAGCAGCTCGAGAATCGGATTTCCAAGACTCTGCGATCGCGCCGATCGAACTCGTCCGATGATCCAGATCTCCTCGAGCGGCTGAAGCGCCTCTGCTTCCGCCACTCGATCGGCGGGAAGCAAGACGTATATAAAACCAGACTCTGGAATAGGGCCCCGCACGAGCATAAAATGCTGGCCCGTCGGCAAGTCACGCCGCAGTTCGTTGGCAACCTGAACCGAGATGAACTGGACCTTCCACTGTAACACACTCCCCGTATAATCCTGGGGTCGCGCCCTCACTTCAGCGCCGCTGACACCTCCGATCGGCCCACCCTCCGCAGGCCGCAGCTCGTCAAGCTTGACCCACCCTTCGAGTTGAATGTGCACCCAAATTCCCGACCGCTCCAAGATCCTCACGGGCGTTTCGGGGGATATGATCCCACGATTCTCCGCATCGGGTACGATTCGTAGGTAGGTCGTGTCGGTGGTAACCGCGATGTCGAGGCTCGGGGGATCACCGGCGTTGGCGGTTTGAGTCCCAACGCGCGGCG
>JACZUR010000116.1 GCA_022573095.1 Gemmatimonadota bacterium
TGGGATCTTGGAACTTCGAGTGGCCGTGGCGCGCAACCTCTCTATGCTCTCGGGTGGCCGGCCGGTGAACGCCGATAACGTGGTGATCTCCTCGGGCGCGAAGCAGTCGCTGTTCAACGCCTGTTTCGTTCTTTTTGGTCCGGGAGATCGCGTTCTGGTTCCGTCGCCCTACTGGGTTTCCTACCCCCAGATGATCCGACTGGCCCGCGCCGAACCCGTCACGGTTCCAGGTGACGTGGAGTGGAGCCTGAAAGTCGGTGTTGACGACCTTGAGGCTGCAAGCGACGGCACGACCAAGGGAGTAATCTTCTCGACCCCGGTGAATCCTACCGGTGCCGTGTATGCACGTTCCGAACTGAAGAAGATCGCAGAATGGGCGCGAGATCGCAGCATCTGGTTAATCTCGGACGAGATTTACCGGATGATTCATTTTGGCGAGGGCCCCGCGCCCTCGCTGCTGGATCTCCCCGACGATCTGCTAGAGAACGTGGTGGTCATTTATGGCGCGAGCAAGGCCTATGCGATGACGGGGTGGAGAGTCGGAACGGCGCTTGCTCCCAATCGGATAGCGAAGGCAATGGCCGCGGTTCAGAGTCACTCGACCAGCGGAGCCTCTCACCCTGCCCAATGGGCTGCGGCTACCGCGTTTTCAGACAGCAAAGTCGCAGCGGATGTGGTCAAGATGGTGGAGCAGTTCGGGAGGCGGAGGAAGTTGGTTGTCGAGTACTTTCGGACTCATTTCCAAGGTACGGAGTTCGTTGAACCGCTCGGGGCCTTCTATTTCTTCTTTCGCGTTGATCAGTTTTTTTCGAAAAAGTTTGACTCGGCCATGGGCTTCTGTGAAAACCTGCTGGCGCAACAGAAGGTGGCCCTCGTTCCGGGAGAAGCTTTCGGAGATGGTAAATGGGTGCGTCTTTCCTACGCTGCTTCAGAGAAATCCATTGTTTCTGCTCTCGAGAGGCTGACACAGTTCGTAAGCTCGCTCTGATACGTGCGGCCGCCGTTCATAGCCTGTCTCCGTTTGACGGGATTTCTCACAGGGTAATTCTCCGTTGAGAGTTGCGCACCTGGCAGACCTGCACCTTGGTTTCCGTCAGTACAGTAGGCTAACGTCCGACGGCGCTAATCAACGCGAAACCGATGTCTCTCAGGCTTTCCGGCGCGTTGTAGACGATGTCATAGGGCAGGCGCCGGATGTAGTGATAGTCGCCGGCGACGTTTTTAATTCGGTCCGTCCCACGAATCAGGCGATTTTGGTTGCCTTCCACGAATTCAGGCGGCTGGACCAGTCCCTGCCGGGTGTGCCCATCGTGGTAATTGAAGGCAATCACGACATGCCCCGATCGATCGAGACCGGCTCTATTCTCAGGTTACTCGAAGCGTTTGACGGTGTTCGAGTCGTGACGGGCGCTGCGGAAGTGTTGACCTTTACCGATCTAGATTTGTCAGTCACATGTATCCCATACGCGTCCATCGTCGCAGATACTCGCCCCTGCATGACACCGGCCCCTGGATATCAGTTCAATATTCTGGTCACGCACGGCGAAATCAAAGGTGTGCTGCCCGGTGACAGCGGCCAACGGGAGTATCAAGGCGCTGTGATCGAGGTTGCAGAACTAGCGGCGGAATCATGGTCGTACGTGGCATTGGGTCACTATCACGTTGCGCGGCCGGTGGCGCCTAACGCGTGGTACTCTGGCTCCATCGAGTACGTCAGTACCAATCCCTGGGGAGAACTCCGCGCAGAAGCCGCCGAGGGCAGAAAGCACCAGAAGGGTTGGCTTTTCGTTGAGTTGGGTAAGAACGCCGAGGTCGAGTTCCGGTCCATTGAGCTAGGGCGGGAGTTTGTGGACCTGCAAGAGATTGCGGGCTCTAACATGGCAGCGGAAGAAATCGACCGCATAATCGAGCAGCACGTATTGGGGATTCCGGGCGGAATCGACGGGAAGATCGTGAGGCAACTGGTTCGGGACGTGCCTCGGGGTATTTCCCGCGAGCTGAATCATCGCCGTATCAGAGAGTTGAAAGCCGCAGCCCTTCACTTCAATCTGGATGTGCGCAAGCCAGTTGTGAATCGTGAAGTGGGATTCGGTTCTCCGACCCTCAGGCAAACCGTCCCCGAGTTGTTGCTTGACTATCTGTCGCGAAGGCCGATCGACGCGGATGTGGATCGTCAGCAGCTGCTCAACCTGGCCCGCGGCTATCTAAGCGGATTGGACGAACAAGCCTAGGGGTAGCCGGAATGCATCTACACAGACTCAAGCTCATCAACTTTCGCCAGCATGCCAACACCGAGATCGTATTCGGGTCCGGAATAACGGCGATCATTGGTCCCAACGGTTCCGGGAAAACTACGCTGTTGGAGGCGATCGCCTGGGGTCTCTACGGGGCCCAAGCCGCACGAGGGAACCGTGACTCCATCCGTTGGAATCGAGCTCCAGTACGTGCTCCGGTCAAAGTGGAGGTGGACTTCGCGCTCGGAGCCCACGAATACCGTATCTCGAGGGGGTTGTACCAGGCCGAACTCTTCATTGATCGTGCTCGTACGCCTGCTGCCAACGGCCACCAGGAAGTTACGTTACGCGTTACCAGGCTGCTGGGCATGAACCTGGAGGAATTCTTCAACACATACTTCACCGGACAAAAAGAGCTCGCAGTGATGGCGGCGCTTACTCCTGCGGAGCGAGCCAAGTTCTTGTCCAGAATCCTGGGATACGAGCGACTCAAGCAGGTACAGGACCGGCTCGGCAGTGACCGCAGTTTGCTGCGGGGGGAATTAGCGGCAACGGAAAAGAGCCTGCCAGATGAGACCAGCCTCAAGCGCGAACTAGCGGAAGCCCTCGATAACGTGCAATTGGCGCGGCAGCGTCGTGAAGAACTTCGCAGGTTGAACGAGGTGGCTCGGAAGGAACTCGAGAATGTTGGTCCAGAGTGGTCCAGGCTTGTCGAGGTTCGTGAAAAGCTGCTGGCAAGCGAGTCTGATTTGAAGGTTGGTCAACAAATAGTCGAGGACGGTCGCCGCGAATTCATGAGGCTGGATAGGGAATTGGCTGAAGCGATTCGGGCGCGCGATGAGTTGAATTCACTCGAGGAGGTTCTCGGTTCTGTACCGGAGTTACAGAGAGAAGTTGAGGCTCTCGAGTCTGAATCACAGCGAGCGGGCAGAAGAAGGACGCTTGCGGGAACGATCGAGGAAGTCAACACTCAGTTGCAGAGATTGGAGGAAAGGAGGGAAGCTGTTTCCGGTGCCACGGAAGCACTAGAGAAAGCGCGAAAGATGGTGCGAGTCGCGGATCACACGCTGGCTGAAGTGCAGCAACGTGAACAGCAACTCAGAACGACGTGGGTCAGGGATCGACAGGATGCTGATACGAAGCTGGCAGCATTTCGGGATCAGTACGGAGAGCTTGCGAAACACAGGAAGAAACTGGGCGAACTGGGGCCTGACGGTGTCTGTCCAACTTGCTCGCGTGTACTCGGAAAGGAGTTTGACCGCGTGATCGAGTCCCTGGATGGTCAATTGGAAGAAGTCGAAAGCAGCGGACGATTTTTCAAGCAACGCGTTGACCAGCTAGTGAGGGAATCTGACGAACTTGTACAGGCCAGCGAGCTAAAGAATCGAGCACTTGCATCGGCGGAGAGCGCGCGACAGGATGTCGTGGCACGAGAGGCGCAGTTTCGCGAGGTGAAGCAATTGGCCGGTGAGCTTAAACGGCAGCGGAATCATCGCAAGGAGTTAGAGATAAGACTCACCGCATTGCCTGACAAATATGATGCTAAAAGGCACGATGAATTGCGGAAGCGATTGCGCGAGTTGGAGCCTGTAATTGAGAGGGCGACTCGGTTTCGTGTGATTGCCGAACAAGCCAACAAACTGATCGCTGAAACCGCGAGAGTTAAACAAGAGGTTTCAGAGTCGGAAGAACGTGTCGACCAGTTGAGTGAGCAAATCAAGTCGCTCGACTTCAGCCAGGAACGATTTGACAAATCTCGCGCGGCATGTGAAGAAGTGCAGGCTAAAATACAGGATAGTGAATTGAAAATAGCCACTGTGGACGGTGACCTTAGAGCGCTTCAAGTTGGGATTGATGGCGTGAGACAGAAGATCCAAGAGCGAACTAAGCAAGAGGCTCGATTGTCCATCCTCAAGGGCGATCTAAGGACCAACGAGGTGCTCGACTCGGCAATCAGCGACCTTCGTACCGAGTTGAACGCGCGCATGCGCCCCGAGATTTCTGAGATAGCCTCAGGCTTTCTGGCGGAGTTGACCGACGGAAGATATCACGAACTGGAACTCGATGAGAGCTATAGAATAAGAATTGTAGAGGACGGTATTTCCAAGGCCGTGATATCTGGCGGTGAAGAAGATATTTCGAACCTCGTGCTGAGGCTTGCAATCAGCCAGATGGTGGCCGAACGAGCCGGCCATCCTCTCTCGCTTCTCGTCCTGGATGAGATATTCGGTTCCCTTGACGAAAGTAAGCGGGAGAGCGTGGTGAACTTGCTCCGCAGATTAGGTGACAGATTTCCGCAAGTGGTTTTGATATCGCACATTGAGTCGGTCAGGGAGGGTGTCGATCGGGTGCTGCGAGTTAGATTTGATGAAAGCACCGGCACATCTGTGATTACAGAAGGTACAGGAACCGATGGGAATAAAGATTTGGCGGCATGAGAGGCCGGTAACCGGCCCCGTGCGAGCCACGGAACAGGACATCGATGAACTAAATCGGGTCTTTTCCGATTCTTTTACAGACCGGTACCGGCGTGACGGTATGATAGGGGTTCGGGTGCCGCAACTGAATCCCGACATCTGGAATTACGCCATTCGAGACGCTGGTGACGGGGCGATGATTTGGAGAGACGAAGACGACAGGCTGCTCGCGTTCAATATGAGCCATTACTCCGGTGCTGAGGGGTGGATGGGCCCGCTCGCAGTGCGATCAGACCGTCAGGGGGAGGGTTTTGGGAAGCTCATAGTCGGGGCTGCCATCGAGTGGCTCAAGGACCACAACGCCACGACGATCGGTCTCGAGACCATGCCTCGAACGATGGAAAACATAGGATTTTACGGCGCTCTCGGCTTCCTGCCCCGGTATCTGACCGTTACGATGAGCAGTCCATCTGTCAGGAGGTCCATATCGCCACGTTACTTCCTGCTGGGCACCGCTGACGCATCGCAGCAGAACGAGTTACTGGAGCGTTGTAGGCGGAGCCTGCAGGCCTGCGCTCCGGGCTACGATTTCACACGTGAACACCGGCTTACGGAGGAACTCGGAATCGGTGACACGCTGCTCTTGGAGGATGAGGCAAGGATCCGCGGTTTCGCGCTGTGGCACTCAGCGTCGTTAGCTGATGACAAGAGAGGCGACGAGCTAAGGGTCCTGAAATTATTCGCCGATTCTACAGAAACATTCGAGCGGTTGCTTTCCGCGCTCGAGAAATGTGCTTCGCGACGCGGTATCCCGAGGGTGACGATCCGCTGTCAAACATTCTTTAGCCAGGCCTTCAGGTCTCTTACGCGCCGCGGCTACAAAGTAACCTGGACGGACCTCAGGATGACGTTGGATCAGTTTGACGAAAAATTGGCAGTGGCGGGTGCAATCCTCCTCTCGAACTGGGAAATCTAAGCCCGCGGAAACTAGCCTTTGGCGTTCTGGGCGTCGCTCAGAACGATTGCCCGTGCCACGAGTACGGCCGCGATTGCCAGTGGTGTGTGAACCCAGCCGGTTTCTAGCCTCATAATAAATGTCAGAGTTATCCACAGAACTAGAGTCGCGGCTGCTCCTATAAGGGATGTTTTCATAACTTGGCTAATTCAGGTTGCGGTTTTGTCTTGACTGATAATATTCTGAAACCTATACTATGCGAACAAAGGTGACGCGGGATTTGAAGAGATAAATTATTGAGCCAACAGGCTCGAGCACGGGCCCGCTTGCCGTGACCTATGGCAGGCCCTGCGGGGAAGCCAGAAGCTGCGGTTAGGGCGCCACCTTATGTGTCAGGGCTTCAATAATACTCTTCTTTTCCCGTTTCATGCCGCCGATACACGTAAGCTGTATCGGCGGTTTCTTTTGCGGTACTCATTCCGCCAATCGGTGTTCCTCAATTAAATTACAATACTGTAGATGTACAGCATAGTTTCGGGACCTTTCGGAGTTGACCAGTGACTTTAGACAAATCTGCGGCTGACACGCTTTCGTTAGGTGCAAGCCATGCCAAGAGTATCGCGCCCCTGATGCATGACATCCTCGAAATGTTAGGTGAAGATCCCAGCCGAGCAGGTCTGAGAGATACTCCCGATCGCGTTGAGGAGTCGCTCAGGTGGCTGACACGTGGGTATGGGCAGTCGCTGGCCGATGTTGTTGGCGATGGAGTCTTCGAGGAAGCACACGAGAGCATGATTATGGTGCGTGATGTCGAAGTTTATTCGCTCTGCGAACACCACATCCTCCCCTTCTATGGCAAGGCGCACGTGGCCTATATACCCGATGGACGGATTCTGGGTTTATCGAAGACCGCGCGAATCGTAGACCTCTTTGCGAGGCGCCTGCAGGTTCAAGAACGTCTTACAGATCAGATCGCCGATGCCATTATGGAGGTTATAGAACCTCTGGGAGTGGGTGTAGTGATAGAGGCGCGGCACCTGTGCATGATGATGCGCGGTGTTGAGAAACAACATTCACTGGCTGTCACAAGTGCGTTGCGCGGCAACTTCAAAAACGATGCTAAGACCCGCGATGAATTTCTAAGCCTCGCGCACGCGGGAGTAACGGTCGATTGAGTTTCCTGACTGGCTCATCGAGGATGTCGGAGTGCCAGAGATTGTGGTGAACCGCGCGGGTGTCTTTCGAGTCGGATTTCTTTCGCAGACAAGCGTTCAGGATTTTGACGTAACCAGACCCGATCTGGTGCAGATAAACGCCATCCGGCGCGAGGCCGTGTCGTAGCCCGCGAATGTTTATCGAGCTCGCGGAACACGTCAGATGCACCGAGCCTCATGAGGATACGTTCTGCGTTTTGGCTACCGACGAGATCGTCGATCGCCAGATCATTACCGGGACTGTAGGGTGCCCCGCTTGCAGCAAGGAATATCCCATAGTCGAAGGCGTGCTCCGATGTGCTGAAAGAATCCCTCGTGATGAGAGTTCGGAGATAATCCCTGACGCTGCTGC
>JACZUR010000117.1 GCA_022573095.1 Gemmatimonadota bacterium
CCCCCGATAGCAGCCCCCATGAATCCCGCGCCTACGATTCCCACCTTCGATACGGGCCGCAGCTCGACTCCATCTGAGTCCGTGCCCAAGTCTTTCTTGAGCGCCGTCGTGGCAAAGAAGATCTGAATCAGGTTGCGGGATATCTGCCCGATCGCGAGTTCCGCGAAGTGGCGAGCCTCACGTTGCAAGCCAATCTTCATTCCACGGTTGAGACCCACTCGCACCGCATCCATCGCCGCAAACGGTGCGGGGTAGTGGCCACCGGTCTTCTTGAGTACCTGTTTGCGTGCGGTACGAAACACAACACTTCGACCAATTCTGTTGTGATCTAGTAACAGCCCTGCTACACCTCCGCCCTTTCTCTTGGGTCGCCATCCAACCGCGAGGCGTTGCGCGGTTTTTAGCGCGACCTCCTTCAACTCTGCGGAGTGAACGAGTTCGTCGACTATCCCGACTCGTTTTGCTCTCTTGGCTGGAACGACCTTCCCTGCGAGAATGATGTCGAGTGCCGCGCGTACCCCGATGAGTCGCGGCAATCTCTGGCAACCGCCCAGCGCCGGTATGATGCCCAGCTGCACTTCTGGCAGCCCCAGCATCGTCTTCGGGTTCGACGTGGCTACGCGATACGCGCACGCCAACGCAATTTCGAGTCCACCGCCCAAACAGGCTCCATCAATCGCCGCCACAAATGGTTTTTCGTAATTCGCAAATCGGCTGAACAACTTCTGGCCGGCGCGGACCATCTGATCAACCTGTTCGGCTGACTCAAACGTCGCGAACTCGGCGACATCCGCCCCAGCGATAAAATTGTCTCGCTTCCCAGAAATCAGGACGCCCGCCTTGGCACTCGCATCCGACTCGAAACGCGCCAGCACCTCATCGAGTTCTTCGAACACCTCTCGGTTGATTTTATTTACGGATTCATTGGGCAGGTCAAACGTCATTACAAAGATTCCGTCTTCGTTTTCGATCCGGAATGCGCTCACTCTAGTTGCGCTCCAAGACCATAGCGAAGCCCATACCGCCTGCCGCACAGACAGAGATCAAACCGAATTGCACGTCACGCCGCTTCATCTCGTTGGCCAACGTCGTCGTGATTCTCGCACCGGTGGCTCCGAACGGGTGGCCAATCGAAATCGATCCACCCATTACGTTGAGCGTATCCCAATCGACCTTTCCCACAGGCTCGCTGCGGTTCAGTTTTTCTCGAGCCCACTTCTCAGATTCAAATGCTTGGATATTCGATAACACCTGCGACGCAAAGGCCTCGTGCATCTCAACCAAGCCGAGCTCGTCCCAGGTTATGCCCGCGCGGTCTAGCGCCCGCGGAACTGCGTAAGCAGGACCCATCAACAGTTGATCGCCGGGGTCGAGAGCGGCCACGGCGAACGACCGGATGAAGCTCAGCGGTTCGAATCCCAACGCGGTTGCAACGTCTTCGCCCATCAACAGGACCGCCGCTCCCCCATCCGTCAGCGGCGATGCATTGCCCGCGGTTACGCTCCCGTGCTTGCGATCAAAAACCGGTTTCAATGCAGCCATCTTCTCGAGATTCGTATCACCGCGAACGCCGTTGTCCTGAGTGATTACCCGGGTGTCGATAACAAAGGGTGCTATCTCTGCTGTTAAACGGCCGTCTTCCGTTCCTTTGGATGCAAGCTGATGGCTACGAAGGGCGAACCGATCCTGATCCTTTCGCTTTATCTGATTCATCTTGGCCATCTTCTCAGCCGACTGACCCATGGTCTCGCCGGTTGAAGGTTCTGCTATCGCGGGAGCGATTGGTATGAGATCACGCGGCCTGAACGAAGCAAGCAGTTTCATCCGCTGGCCAAGCGTCCTGGCCTTGCTCAGGGCGACCAAGAGATCGCTAAACTTGCGTGAGTGCAGGATCGGAATGTCCGAAAGACTCTCCGCTCCTCCGGCTATGACAACATTAGCGTTGCCCATCGCAATGCGGCTATAGCCTTCGGCGATGGCTGCGTTTGCGGATGCGCACGCACGGTTTATCGAAGCAGCGGGTATGTTCTTGGGAAACTGTGGAAGGAGACTTACTTCTCTGGCCAGATTCGGCGCCAGCAGACTCGGGACCACCTGACCGAAAAACATCTCGTCGACGATCTCACCGTCGAGATTGGTGCGGTGGACGAGCTCGATGGTCGCGTGCTTGGCGAGATCCACCGCCGAAACGTCCTTCAGATCCGTGCCCGCCTTACAAAACGGAGTTCTACACCCCGCTACAAGCGCCACACGGCGTCCCGAATTCAGTGATGTCATCGGTAAAAAGGTAGTCAGCCCTATTTCGCGGGGCCAGCACGGCCTGAATCTTATTCAGTACGCATCGCGAGAAGACTGGCAACGGCCGCCAGCTTCTCGCCTCTCATCTCCAGCACTTCGCGGTAATGTACGACCTCGAGCGGATTCGCCAGCCCGTGCAGCTCCCACGGTTCCAACAGGTGGTCCGGCGACGTCGGTCCCCACTCCTGATCCCGCTGCGACCCCAGAAACGTTTCGTACATGAGAAACCCGTTCTTCTTTACGGCCCCTATCCATCTCTCTATACGGCTTCTATCGAGGTAGTTGAAGACCATGACGACGTCGAAGCTGTCGGCAGGAGGAGAGTAGACCTTTAGGTCTTCCCGGAGCCATTCTATATCGATGCTTTGACTCGCTGCATACTCCTGTGCTTCTTTAAGCCGCTCGGAATCGAGATCGATAGCGGTCACGTTACACCCGGAGGTAGCGGCGGCCAACGCGTACTTGCCGCTTCCGCAGGCCAGATCGAGCACTCGCATCCCCGGCTGAAAAATTTGGCGGTGCCAGAGAAACCACGAACTCGGCCTGCCCATCACAAAATCTGTTGCGGTTATGGATTCCTCCTTTTCTGCGGAAACGCGTCGCTCTAACATTGCCAAGATGGCCGCGGGTCAGCTAGACCTCGTCGTCATCGGGTCAGGCGTTACCGGCGCCGGTGTTGCCCGAGATGCTGCTATGCGCGGAATTCGGACGGGAATCATCGATAAGGGAGACTTCGCATCGGGAACGAGCGGTAAGTCTTCCCGTCTGATCCACGGAGGCCTGCGCTATCTCGAAATGGGCCACTTGGGACTCGTATTCGAAGCGAGCCGGGAGAGGCGCACCCTGCTTCGCATCGCTCCTCATCTCGTGTGGCCGCGCTCGTTCATCTTTCCCATACACAGCGGGTCGCGCATCCCACGGTGGAAGCTGCTGGCCGGACTCTGGCTTTATGACATACTCGCTCTGTTTCGCAATGTAAAAAGGCACGAGGCGTTGAGTAAGCAGGAACTGATCAGGGCAGAGCCCAATCTCCGGCAGAAGGGCCTCAAAGGAGGCGCCCGGTACTACGATGCCCAGTGTGACGATTCGCGGCTCACACTCGCAAACGTTCGCTCGGCTCACAGCCACGGCGCGCTTGCGGCAAATTACGTCGAGATGTCGGAGTTCGACATTGCCGACGGTGCCATACAGGGTATACGCGTAACCGACCTGGTTACAGGTGAGAAGCACGTCATTAGGGCGCGGGTCGTGGTAAACGCAACCGGCCCCTGGTCCGACAACATTAGAAAAGAACTCGACGGCAAGCCGCTGTTGCGGCCCACCAAAGGTGCGCACGTGGCAGTTCCGCGAAATCGCCTCGGCAACAATGAAGCGGTTACGATGACCTCGCCCATCGACGGCCGCGTAATGTTCATCATTCCCTGGGGAGAACTCAGCTACATCGGAACTACAGACACCGACGATGACATCGATCCGGGCGCCACCTGCTCGTCGGCGGAGGATGTCGTCTATCTCCTGCGGTCAGCCAACGCGATGTTCCCAAACGCTCGCCTCCAGGTCGACGACGTTGTGTCCAGCTGGGCCGGCCTGCGGCCGTTGCTACGGCCGATGGATCCTAGGGACCCCAGTTCGGTGTCACGCGAACACAAGATCGTCGAGGATCCGCTCGGAATGATATCAATCGTAGGTGGAAAGTTGACGACCTATAGAGAGATGGCTGCCCAGGTAGTCAACCGGGTAGCGAGAAAGCTCCGATCGGCAGACGGTACCAAACGTCCAGCGCGGTCGGGATCGAATCGTGAACCGCTACCGGGCGGCGAGTCGAAAGACACAGAAGTGTTGGTCCGGGAGGTCACCCGGGAGGGGTACCCCATTGGGATCGCTCAGAGCCTCGTAAGACGATTCGGTACAGAGAGTGCAGCTGTCTTACGGCTGGCTCGGTCGAACAGGGAGTTGGCGAAGCCGATCGCGCAGGGACACCCTTCTCTCCGGGCTGAACTGATCTTTGCCTGCC
Organism: Gemmatimonadota bacterium; assembly: GCA_022573095.1. Taxonomy (GTDB): domain Bacteria; phylum Gemmatimonadota; class Gemmatimonadetes; order Gemmatimonadales; family GWC2-71-9; genus B16T1B5. The sequence goes on from JACZUR010000117.1 coordinate 4,313, forward strand.
GCCGCGAGATGGCTCTGACGCTGAGCGATCTATTGGTACGGCGAACGCACGTGTTCTATGAATCACCCGATCATGGGTTGGAACAGATCTCCGAGATCGCCAGTCTGGTCGCGGTGGAGTTGGGGTGGAGCGTTGAAGAGGAGAGACTACAGGTGCGGCACTACACCAACCTGGTTCACGACTGTCTAGCATTCAAGGAAGAGTTTTCGGCTAGACAGCGGAGCGAACTCGGAGCCGGCTAACTCGACGAGATCAGTGCGTCGTAGGTGCCTTTCTTGTACCCTTTCGACTCCTTGAACGCTCTCTTGAGGCGTTCCACGGACTCCGCCCTGGTACTGTAGAGACGCTTCAATTCTCGGGGTTCTCGTTTTGCCAGGGCGTAGGACGCGATCACCGGCAGGCCGACCGTACTGTCGAGATAGCAAACCACGGAGTCCCGTAATCTGTCCGGGTCCACCTTCCCCCAGCTCACGGCCTCCTCTGGAGTGGCCCCAGACAATCCACCCGTGTCCGCGCGGGCGTCGGTGATCTGCAGATAGTAATCGTGACCCTTCGCGGGAATGCCGAGTACCTCCTGGATTTGAGGCTCGGTCTGTAGAATGAAGTTCTTGGGGCTCCCTCCACCGACCATCAGCACGCCGCTCTTACCATCGTTCTGTTTTGCATCCAGCACGATCGCGGTCGTTTCGTTCACGTCGCCCGAGACATCGAAGGCCAGCTCGCCACCGGCCAGCGCCAACTCAGCGACGTTCATTCCGAGAGTCGAGTCGCCCGGCGAAGAGGTGTAGATGGGGACACCGCACTCCTGCGCCACGCCTAGCAGAGATCGATGGGAAATACCCAGCGCCTTTTCTCGTCCGCTGACGTAGCGCCCCAGCATGTAGTGGTACTCTGCCGTGGTCATCGAACGCTGGAACTCTGGCAGAGCCGATATCTCTCTTATATAGGCGTCGGTATCGAGCAGGACGTCGAAATCCAGAAACACGTCGTAGATGCGGATGACTCCCTTTTCGCGGAGATCGACATCATCCACGAACGGGGTGCCGCGGTGCAGCGAGTAGCCGAGTCCGAAATGGACATCGTGATACAGGTTGGCGCCGGTGGAGACGATCCAGTCGATGAACCCGGCCTGTATCATGGGGATTATGGTTGACATGCCGAGTCCCGCCGGGGTCATGGCACCGGTAAGGCTCATCCCCACTGTGCAGTCGTCGGCGAGCATCTTCTCGGTAAAGAGATGGCACGCTTCGCGAAGGCGGCCGGAGTTGTATGCGAGAAAGGCGTTATCCACTAACTCCGCCACCGTTTCCGACCCGGTCAGCGGACTCGGGTCAACCTTGGAACCACTCAGATAGTCTTTCTTGCTGTTTCCCATCCATTTTTCCGGGGGCTTCGGGTGATCATAATATACCGGTGGGACAGGATCGCGATAACTTTAGACCTGAGTTGAATCGCCCGGTACACGACAGAGTCAGTACGGAGATCTGAGTTGGAAGGAAAGCCGCAGGATTGGCCGGAGTACAAGGGAAGCTGGGTGCTGCTCGTGCTCAAGTTGTCTCTGCGCGCCGCGTCGAATCCTCGCCTGGCTGTCGACCTCCTGCGATTGGTCTGGGCCTTCCGCCGCCCCCGCTGGTTTCTAGTGCCGCCCTTCCTACCGGTCCCGCCGGCAGAATACAGGCGGTGGAGGATGTACACGGCCTATGGAGATGACCGGGCCGTGCCTCCGATCGAGGATGTGATTCGGTTCGCCAGGTGGCGCAGAGAGGTAATGCACCTTTGAACTCCCGCTCCGCAGCAAAGCTGGTTAAGGACCGGGCTCGAGAACTCGGTTTCGACCGCGTGGGCATCTGCGATCTATCTCCAGCTCCCCACGAAAAAGCGTTGGTCGACTGGCTCGATAACGGCATGGCAGGTGAGATGAAGTACATGCACCGGCAGCGCGACAAACGGTTGCGCCCCGCCGATATCGTTCCCGGCGCAACGAGAGCCGTGGTAGTGACTTTCAATTATTACAACGTCGACCCACCGAGTAGTGAAGGCACCGGCCTGGTGGCGAAATACGCTCGTGGCGAGGACTACCATAGCGCTTTAAGCGTACCGCTTACCGCACTGGAGGAATACATCCGTTCGCTTGGCAATGACGACACGATCGCAAAGGCGTATGTCGACGCGGGTCCCGTGCCCGAGCGAGAGCTGGCGCAGAGAGCCGGTCTAGGGTGGATCGGCAAGAACACGATGTTGATTGACCCCGAAACAGGGTCGTTCTTTTTCATCGCCGTAGTGCTGACCAATCTGGAGCTGGAGGTCGACGCGCCTTTCGAGGCCGATCGTTGCGGGTCATGCCGCCTGTGTTTGGATGCGTGTCCCACCGACGCGTTTACCGAGGAGAGGGTACTGGATAGCCGGCTGTGTATCTCGTATCTGACTATCGAGTACAGGGGAGAGATTCCCCAGGGCTTGGCCCCGGCGATGTCGGATCGGGTGTTCGGGTGCGATGTCTGTCAGGACGTGTGTCCGTGGAATAAAAAATTCGCTGAACCCGCAGATAGCGAAGTCTTGAATCTCCAGCCCGAGTTGGCTCGCATAAACCTGCGCGAGCTTGCTGAAATCTCAGCGTCTGATTTTGACGACCGATACGGCTGGACACCTTTGGAGCGGCCGGGGAGGGAGGGGATGAGACGCAACGCAGAGGTGGTGCTGGGGAATCGGGAGCGTGTGTAACTGCATACTGGAAGCTGGGTGACAGTTGAGCTTGACCTCGGCGCACTGAGTTTATCGGTTCTTATTTTAACCATGTCTCTGAGGTGACGCGTATGACCCCGCTGATG
>JACZUR010000118.1 GCA_022573095.1 Gemmatimonadota bacterium
ACGCCGTCCGGGAGGAACTGATACTTGCTGTGCCCGGCTACGTTGTCTGCCGTGAGGATTGCCGCGGACTTTGTCCAACGTGCGGAATCAATCTTAACCGGGAGCAATGTAAGTGTCTGCCGGTAAGCGACCCTAGGTGGACCGAGCTGGAATCGTTGAGGGATACATCTGAGCAAGAATTGAGACGCGCGAATTAAAGAGGTTGATAAATGGCTGTTCCAAAGAGAAGGACTTCCAAGAGCCGCAGGCGCAAGCGGCGTACGCACCATGCGGCACCGGTAATAGCTACGCAACCATGCCCACGCTGTGGTGACCCGAGAAGACCACACCACGTTTGCGGTAGCTGCGGATACTACGCTGGAAAGAAAAGAATAGAGGTAGAGGATATCTAGGTGATTCGGATCGCGTGCGACGCGATGAGCGGCGATGGAGCCGCGTTAGTTGATGCGCTGGCTACTCATCCGAAAACGCTCGCTGCGGTTAGCGAAGCATACGCTCCGGTCTCCTTGACGATAGTTGTGGCGTCAGCCGGATCGGTACACGCCCGATGCGAGGCGTACATGTGAAGCGACCGATCGTAGAGGTAGCGTCAATCGGGAAATACACGCCCGCCAAAGTTCTGAGCAATGCCGACCTCGAAAAAATGGTGGACACTACCGACGCTTGGATTCGAGAGCGGACGGGAATAGCCGAGCGTAGGATCGCGGATGACTCTGAGACGCTGGCGTTCATGTCCAAACAAGCTTCGCTGGATGCCCTGTCCCGGGCTGGTGTCAGCCCCGAAGAATTAGACGTTATAGTACTAGGCACCGCGAGTCCGGATAGACTGCTTCCGTCCACCGCATGTGAACTCCAGGCGGAACTCGGCGCGACTAACGCCGCGGCGTTCGATATAGGTGCCGCGTGCAGCGGATTCCTGTACGGTTTAACCGTCGCCGAAGGAATGATCTATGCAGGGCAAGCGAAGAACGTCCTTGTGGTCGGCGGCGAACGACTGTCACGGATTGTCAACTACGAGGACCGAGCTACATGTATCCTCTTCGGCGATGGAGCCGGCGCCTCACTTGTAAGACCGGTGACTGACTCATCGAATCGGGGTGTCTTGTCCAGCTATCTCAAGTCCGATGGACGACTCGCCGAGCTGTTGTATCGACCGGGTGGCGGTGCTAATGAACCGCCCAGCGAGAAGATGCTTCAGAACGGATCATATTTCCTCCACATGGCAGGTAGGGAAGTGTTCAAACACGCAGTCAAGTGTATGGCGGACGCCTGTGCGCAGGCGTTGGATAGCGCGGGTCTGTCCCGTGACGATGTCGACCTCATGATACCGCATCAGGCTAATATTAGGATCATTGAATCAACTGCGAAACATTCTGGTATACCAATGGAAAGAGTTATGGTCAACGTAGATCGGTACGGAAATACATCTGCAGCGTCGATCCCGATAGCCTTGGAGGAAGCTCTCGCCGAAGGTCGTGTGGGGAAAGGCAGCGTCATCTTGCTCGCAGCTTTCGGAGGTGGATTTACTTGGGCCAGCATGGTGCTGAGATGGTAGACTGCGTCCTGCTTTGTCCGGGCCAAGGATCGCAACGAGTTGGGATGGGGAGAGACATTGCAGAACGATTTTCTGAGGCGCGTGACGTATTTCAAGAAATCGACGATGCGCTGAACTTCTCGCTCACCAAGATAATGTGGGAGGGCCCCGACCGAACGCTTATGCTCACGCATAACGCGCAGCCAGCCATACTGGCTCACACCATAGCTGTGTACTCGGTCGTAAAACAGATGCTTTCCCCTTCCCTCGGCGCCGGCCACTCGCTGGGGGAGTACTCGGCTTACGTGGCGGCTGGGTCTCTAACGCTGGCGGACGCGGCACGGTTGGTTCGCAAGAGAGGTGAACTGATGTTGGAAGCGGGCAATCACCGTCCCGGTGCTATGTCAGTGATACTCGGTTTAAGAATCTCAGAAATAGAACGGTGTTGCGCTGAAGCCCGATCAAAGGATCAAGATGTTGTGCCGGCCAATATCAACTCACCGGACCAGACGGTTATTTCCGGAGATCCCGAAGCAGTAGAGAGAGCGGGCGCGCTTTGTAAGGAGGCGAAGGCCAAGAGAGTGGTTCCGCTCAAAGTCAGCGGGGCTTTTCACTCGCCGCTGGTGGAGCCTGCGAGAAGGGGCCTCGAGAAAATGCTCGCCAAGACGAAGTTTCGGGATCCTGATTTTCCGATCATCGCCAACGCCACCGCCGAGCCCGTGAAAACCGGTTCGAACGCGATAGGACGGCTGTCAGATCAGATAATCTCACCGGTAAGATGGGTGGAGAGCATGGAAAGAGCTGCGAAAGACACCGACGAGACTGTGTCATTCGTGGAAGTTGGTCCCGGCACCGTTCTTGCCGGGCTGTTGAGAAAAATATTGAAAGGACGGAGGGTTATGAGTCTAGGAGCGGGGGAGGAAGTCTCTGCGTTCTTGGAGCAACGGCGGTGACGATCGAGTTGGAAGGGAAGGTGGCGCTGGTCACCGGCGCATCCCGTGGTATTGGCCGCGACATTGCAGCCCGTTTTGTGGAAGCCGGCGCAAAAGTCGCGCTGGTGGCCCGCCATCGTGACGCGTTGCAAGACACCGCTTCGGATCTCGGTGATAAGGCATTCCCATTCGTAGCGGATGTAGCCGATAGCGAGTCGATCAGAGAGACGGTTTCAGCGGTAGAACAGGACATCGGACCCATCGATATATTGGTCAACAATGCTGGAGTCACCCGCGACGGGGTGTTGGTACGTGTGTCGGAAGAGGATTGGGATCGAGTTCTGGATACTAACTTGAAGGGTGCTTTTAATACCACGAAGGTAGTGGCGCGTGGTATGATGAAGCGACGGTGGGGGAGGGTGATCAACATTACAAGCGTGGTCGGTGTGATCGGTAACCGGGGCCAGGTCAGCTACGCAGCATCGAAGGCCGGTCTGATCGGATTCACCAAGTCGATCGCGAAGGAGCTTGCGTCACGGAACATACTGGCCAACGCGATCGCGCCGGGCTTTATGGACACCAATATGACAAGAGATCTGTCGGATGAGCAGAGGGACGCTCTGCTGTCGCAGATTCCGCTAGGTAAGCTTGGTACCGGAGACGACGTAGCCAGCGTGGCCCTGTTTCTTGCTTCGGAGATGGCTAGCTACATTACAGGACAGGTGTTGGTAGTCGATGGTGGGATGGTAATGTAACACCTTTAGCAGAGGGAAAGATGAGCGACTTAGATCAGAAGGTGAAGGACATCATCGCCGAGGAACTTGGCGTTGAGCAGAACAAACTGACGGATGAGGCTAGTTTCATGGAAGATCTCAACGCCGACAGCCTTGACACGGTTGAATTGGTAATGGCGTTCGAGAAAGAGTTTGACATCGATATTCCCGACGAAGATGCCGAACAACTTCGCACTGTGGGCGATGCTCTCAAGTATCTCCGCGAGAAACAGGCGAGCTGAGGATTGCGGCGTGTAGTAATTACCGGGATCGGCGTTGTTTCACCGCTCGGTAAGGATGCAAAGGGAACCTGGAACGGGCTGATCGAGGGTAAGTCTGGCGCCGGCCCGATCGAACGGTTCGACGCGACCGATTTCGACGTCCGCTTCAGCTGTCAAGTCAAGGGATTCGATCCGCTCCAGTATCTCGACCGGAAAGAAGCGAAGCGCTGTGATCTGTTTGCACAGTATGCGGTAGCGGCGTCCGATCAGGCTCTGGAGGATGCGGGCTTCGAGAAACTCCCGGACCCGGAACGGTGTGGCGTGATCATCGGCAGCGGAGTCGGAGGCATTAAGACCTTCGAGGAGCAGTGCAGCACCTACCTTGCCAGGGGCGCGCGGCGCGTATCTCCGTTCTTCATACCGATGTTCATTCCCGACATGGCGTCGGGGCTGGTCTCGATCAGACATGGCGCTCGCGGACCTAACTATTGCACCGTTTCAGCTTGCGCATCATCCGCACACGCAATTGGCGAATCGTACAGATTAATTCAGTCAGGAAAGGCGGATATGATGATCTGTGGTGGCGCTGAGGCGGCGATTACTCCGCTGGCAGTCGCTGGATTTGCGAATATGAAAGCACTGTCGACACGCAACGACGAACCCGATCGAGCCTCTCGACCGTTCGATCGAGACCGAGACGGTTTTGTGATGGGAGACGGCTCAGGCATCTTGTTTCTAGAGTCGCTAGAGGGCGCCGAGTCGAGGGGAGCCACGATTCGAGCGGAGGTCATCGGGTACGGCATGAGTGCTGATGCTCACCACATGACTCAGCCTGCGCCCGGCGGCATGGGTGCAAAGTTGTCGATGCTAGCGTGCATCGAAGACGGCGATATTGATACGACTGATGTCGGATACATCAATGCGCACGGTACGTCGACGCCGTTTGGGGATGCAGCCGAGGTACTGGCCGTGAAGGAAGTCTTTGGAGATCACGCTCGGGATCTGATATGCGGCTCTACGAAGTCGATGACTGGACACCTGCTTGGCGCGGCCGGGGGACTTTAGGCTGCAATAAGTGTGATGGTGTTGGAAACTGGGGTCATTCCGCCCACGATCAATCAAGAAAATCCCGATCCACAGTGCGACTTAAACTGCGCACCGAACGTGAAGGTCGAGAGGAAGATAGAAGTAGCACTCTCGAACTCATTCGGATTTGGAGGCCACAACGTTACTCTTGCCTTGAGACGCAACGGTAACTAGGTGGGTGATTTCACGCTTCAAGACCCTGATCTAGAATCCGTCGCCGGTAAGGTGATGGGTGCCGAGAGGTTGTCGAAAGCTGATGCCCTCACGCTCTTCCGTACCGACGACCTCCTGGGTCTCGGGTCCCTGGCGAACTTCGCCAACAGGGAGAAGAACGGTGACCGTGTTTTCTTCGCCTCGAACCAGCACATCAATCCGACCAACGTCTGCATTCTAAGAAAAACATGCACGTTTTGCTCCTTTGCACGAACGCCGAAAGAAGAGGGTGCATACACGCGAACTCTGGAGGAGGTTTGGGAGGAAGCCGAGACCGCACGAGGTAGCGGAATCAGGGAGTTCCATATTGTCGGAGGGTTGCATCCCAAGTTGAGATTGTCGTACTACATCGACCTGATCGAAGGGTTGAAGGAGCGGCATACGGGTGTCCACGTAAAGGCGCTAACAGCCGTAGAGATCGCGCATCTGGCGCGGATCGAGAAGACGTCCTCCGTGGAAGTTCTCATGCGACTCAAAGACGCGGGACTGAATACCATGCCCGGCGGTGGCGCAGAGGTGTTCAGTTCCGCCGTGCGCGTCACCCTTGCCGAAAGGAAGCTCGCGGCGGAAGAGTGGATAAGAATACACCGTGAAGCGCACTCGTTAGGCATACGAACCAATTGCACGATGCTCTATGGCCACGTGGAAAGTCTGGAAGACCGGGTCGAACACCTCGATCTACTGCGTACGCTTCAGGACGAGACAGGCGGATTTCTAACATACATACCGCTTGCATACCACCCCGATAATAATGAATTGGGCAAGGAACTTGGCAGACAGGGAACGGCGACGACGGGTTACGAGGATCTGAAGAACATCGCTGTGGGACGGTTGTTCTTGGATAACGTGCATCATATCAAGACCCACTGGCCGATGGTTACGCCGCTGTTGTCTCAAATAGCGCTGGAATTCGGTTGTGACGACCTCGAGGGAACGGTTATCTATGAGCGCGTCTACCACGAAGCTGGTGCGGTTACACCGATGAGGATGACGTATGATGAGATTCTCCGCTTCATAAGGGGAGCGGGGAAGCAGCCCGAAGAGCGGGATTCTCTGTACAACACGATCAGGAGCTTTGAGCCGGGAAGCGGTACAGCAAAAGGAGTATCGAAGCACGGTTCCGAAAAGACGAGAGAGCGGCTGGGGAGAATTGCGTACGTAAACTGCTATCCGGTTTACGCTGCGATAGACAGGGGAATCGTGCGATGTCCCGCCGATCTGGTAACCGGAAGCCCTGCAGAGTTGAATGACCTTCTGGCGGCTGGTGAGTTGGACGTATCGGTGATCTCCGCCGTCGAATACTCACGCAACTCCCATCTCTATTACCTGTTGCCGGAGTTGGCGATCTCATGTGACGGGCCGGTACGAAGCGTGATGCTGTTCTCCAAGATTCCGCTCGAACGGTTGGATGGGGCGACCATCCTTGTGTCACAGTCGTCGCGTACATCTGTCCTGCTGCTCGAGCTGCTATGCGCCGAGCACTGGGGAGTGGAGGTGAAGCTGGTAGAGGCGCGCGCTGAGGCGAGCGACCTCGATTCCCTTGCGATGCTTCCTCACGATGGAGTGCTGGTTATCGGCGATGCAGCTCTGCTGCTTGGCAGACGTCCGGTTTATGAGTACGGGTATGACCTTGGTTCCGAATGGAAGAAGTGGACCGGACTACCGTTCGTGTTTGCCGTGTGGGCTGCACGTCGGGACAGTTCGGCGGAGAGCGTAAAAAAGATTCACGCTGCGCTCCTGGAATCCCGGGACTGGGGGATGGCCAACCTGGATCAGCTTGCGGCCGCCGCTGCTGAAGTGACAGGAATGCGCCAGGCGGAGTGCTCGGAGTATTTAGCGGGGATCAATTACGATCTGTCATATGCCCACATTGAGGGCCTGACTTATTTCTTCCGGCGGCTAGCAGATAGAGGTATAGTGAAGAATGGAACACTGTCGTTTATTTCGGCGGCCTAAGGATGATTGATAGATCTTCTACAGAGTTCAGGGAAGCGCTCGATCTCTACCAGAACGCTCCGCTACTCGAGCTCGGCGAGCTGGCCGATTCGGTGAGACGCGAGCTTCATGCGGACGGTGTAGTGTCGTACATCGTTGACCGCAACATCAACTATACGAACGTGTGCGTGGTCGACTGCAAGTTCTGCGCTTTCTATCGGCGACCGAAACACCACGAAGGTTATGTCCTTTCCTTCGAGAAGATCGGTGAGAAGATTGAGGAAGCCAAGAAACTGGGAGCGGTTCAAATCCTGTTTCAAGGCGGTCACAATCCATACATCCCTTTCGAGTGGTATCTCGACTTGCTCCGATACATCAAGGCGAACCACCCGATTCATGTTCACGGTTTCTCGCCATCCGAGAT
>JACZUR010000119.1 GCA_022573095.1 Gemmatimonadota bacterium
TGTTGGATTTTGGGTAGACCGGATTTTCTCCGTAGTACGCTGAGTCGAGCAGGCCCTGTTCCTCCGCGGTGACGGCCAGAAATAATATGGAGCGCTTCGGTGGTTGAGGGAGAGACACGAATGCTCCCGCTATCTCCAGTATGGCGGCCGTCCCTGTCGCGTTGTCCGCAGCGCCGTTGTAAATACCGTCACCGTCGATCGACTCGTCATTACCGAGGTGATCCCAATGGGCCATATAGACGACTATTTCGTCCGGGCGCTCGCTACCGGGGAGCAAGCCCAACACGTTGTTCGACACAGACTGCTTGATCGTGTTGTTGAGTGTAGTAGATGCCCTCATGATAAGCGGAACGGCCCTGAACCCCGGTCGCGCGGCTTGCGCAGTCACAGAGTCGAAATCGACGTGAGAAAGCGCGAAGATACCGCGAGCCGCCCCCTCGGATATCCATCCCTCTACGGCAACACGCGACATGTTGCTGTCTGCCGCGACCAGGCCGAACTGAGGACCCGACCATCCTGTGCTGACCACGTTCCAGCCATATCCGGCGGGCTCAGTCTGATGGATTACGAGCGCCGCTTCAGCGCCTTGTCTAGAGGCTTCCTCGTATTTGTAGGTCCATCGCCCGTAGTAGGTCATCGAGTTTCCATTGAAGAGGCTGGAATCCTGGGTGGCAAATCCCGGATCGTTGACAAGCATCACCACGGTCTTGCCGCGAACATCAAGTCCCTGGTAGTCATTCCACCCGTACTCGGGGGCAACGATTCCGTAGCCCACGAACACCATCTCCGATTCCGACAGTTCAACTCTCTCGACGACCCGTCTTGTCACAACTATGGAATTCACCCCATACTCGAGCCGCATACCAGGACCCCGCCCGGTGATCACGAGATGTGCATCGGGACGGGAGGTTATCTCAACGAGCGGGACTTCCTGAAAAAAGCTCTCTCCATTTCCCGGCTGGATTCCCATATCGACAAAGCGTTGTCTGAGGTAGTTGATGGTTAGCTCTTCGCCCAGGGTCGAGGGTAGCCGCCCTTCAAATTCATCGGACGACAGCGTACGCACGCTCTCGGTAAACCCGCCCGCGGTAATCGAGTTCAGCGCGGCATCTAGTGCGGGATCCAACTGCGAAGAATCGGAGGCGCAACTCCACACAGCCACAGAGAGAAAACCGAAAACGAACTTGCGAAGATCCATAGTGGAAACTCTTTCTTCTGAACAATGTCAAAGAAAAATCGTCGCGGGTGAATATAGCGCGCGTGACAGGCGCTGGAATGTAATCAAGCGTCGAAGGTTACGCTGCGGGGCTAGATCAGAGTTTCAGTTGTCGAGCGCGCCCTTCGTTATCCAGGAGCGGATGATGGCGATCTGATTAGCCGAGAGAGGGGATCCCGTCAGCGGCATAAGCGAGCCAGAGCCGCCTACGGAGAGCTGAGTCCCTTCAATCTTGTGAACGAGGTAGCTCTGATCCGGATCAAAGGGAAGTACCCTCATCAAGGCAGACTGATTGGACGGCACGTCCACGACATTAGAGAACGCCTGTCCGGAGCTGAGATCCTGCCCCTCCTCCGGATTTGTGCCAGCATGGCAACCTGAGAGAGCACAGCTATTTGTGAAGATCGGCTGCACGTGGTTGGTCAGTGTAACGACCTCGACGGTTATCTGCGCCGACCCCTGTACCCCATCCGATGTCGCCGTGATTGTCGCCATTCCGGCAGCTACACCGCTTACCAGACCGCTACCGTTTACGGTCGCCACCGATCCGTCGCTGGTACCCCAAGTTGCGGAGGGGGCGCCAGCAACGGTGTTGCCGTTTGCGTCCTGCGGATCAGCGGTCAGCTGTTGGGTGAAATCTTCGAGTAGCGTAACCGCCGTAGGCGACATAACAACCGAGACAACAACCTGTTGCACCACGACGTCAGAGGTCACTCCCAACCCATCGCGTGACACCGTTACCGTTGTGCTTCCGTTGCCCACGGAGGTAACCCCAGCTACAGCGGAGGTGCTCGACACCGTCGCGACGGAGCCGTCGCCTGTCTGCCAGACAAAGCCTGAAGTGATGGCATTCACCAGGGCATCAGCCGCGGTCGCCGTAAAGTTGACCGTTTCGCCGAGGCTCGCTAGCGTGGCCATGGCAGGGGAAATCGAGAGGGTCGTCGCGACCTGAGCAACCGTTATTCCCGTCTGCGCGCTTCTGCCATCGACACTGGCCGTAACCGTTGCAACACCATCGCCCACTGCCACAACTACTCCGCTCGCACTGACCGTCGCGACCGAGACATCGGAGGACGTGAACTCTATTGGCACACCCGCAACGACTCCGCCGCCAGCATCCTTAGCCTCGGCAGTCAAATTCAGTGACTCCCCGAGGCTCGCAAGCGTAGCGGAGGCTGGCACAAGCGACACGGAGGCGACGGTCACAGTCACCGAGTGCGTATCCGAAATAGACGTCCCGCTGGCCGTAGCGGTAATGGTGACCGACCCCCGTGCAACTCCTGTCACCAACCCACTTGCGTCCACCGTCGCAAGCAAGTTGTCGCTCGAACTCCAGCTAAAGGTGGTACTCACGCCCGCGCCCGAGCTGGTCGCCGCAGCGGCTGTGAGCTGAAGAGGTCCCGCGATGTCTACGCCCGTTCCTCCCGATATCGAAACCGATGCGACCGTATTATCCGGCGGGGGCGGGGGCGGCTGCGTGGGTTCGCCGCCGCCGCCGCACGACCAATGAGCCACAGCTAGCGTTGCTAGCATAACAATGCGCGGCAGTTGATTGACAGCGGTCATCGGTACCCCCAAAGAGTTATAGCGCCGCTGAGAACGCCTACGTCAGATCCCCGTCACCTTCCCACAACGCGATTGATTTTAAACGGTCGTTGTGAGCTACAGCACCAGTCTTTCGCCAGCCACGGAATCGGATATCTCGCCCCCGCAACAACTTGATTCGAAAAGCCAACAGCCCCACCAACACAAGTCCAAACACGACCGGGCGGCTGGTATCGGCCTTTACCAACCAAAGGTAATGCAGCACGCCGAGTGCACCAGCCACGTAGATCAGGCGGTGAAGCTTGTTCCACGTCCTCCCGCCAAGTTTCTTTACCATTCTAATCGGGGATGTAACTGCCAGTGCAGTCAATATCAGGAACGCTGTGAATCCGACCGTTATATAGGGCCGCTTGACTATGTCTTCAGCGATCTCCGGTAAATAGAAAACGAGATCTATGACCAGATAAGTGAATAAGTGCAGACAGGCATAGAAGAACGCAAACAACCCGACCATCCGGCGCATCTTGATCAGCTGGTTGAGCCCGGTTAGGCGCCGGAGCGGTGTGATTGCAAGCGTGGCCAGCAAGAAATACAGCGTCCAGTCGCCCGTTCGGTGAGTAATCTCCTCCACCGGGTTGGCACCCAACTGCTCCATGAATCCGTCCCGCAACAGCAGCCCGAACGGAACGAGGGCGAGCGCGAAAAACGCGGGTTTCACAACGCGCGAGATTAATTGCTGCTGAGTCAGGGCTCGGCGTGTTAGAACCACCGCCGCAGGTCCATCCCATTATACAGATGCGCCACCTCCTCACCGTAGCCGTTGAACATCTGGGTTCGGATGCGCAGGAATTTCCCCAACCTGCGCTCCCGCGCCTGACTCCACCGGGGATGATCAACTTCGGGATTGACGTTCGCATAGAAGCCATACTCACGGGGTGCCGCATCGGCCCAACTCGTTAGGGGCATATTGCGCCTAAACCTGATCTTCACAATGGATTTCCCGCTCTTGAATCCATACTTCCAGGGTACGACAAGGCGCAGCGGCGCGCCGTTCTGATTTGGTAGCTCTCGGCCGTAGAGGCCCACGGCTATCAGAGTCAACGGATGCATCGCCTCGTCCATTCGCAGGCCTTCCACATAGGGCCAGTTTAGGACTCGGCGTCGTTGCCCGGGCATCTGCTCCGGGTCCAGAAGCGTGGTAAACTCTACGAAACGCGCGTTAGACGTAGGCTGAAGCCGCTCAATTATATCGCGAAGCGGGATTCCCAGCCATGGGATTACCGCCGACCAACCCTCGACACACCGCAGACGATAGATACGCTCCTCGGGAGTATGGGGTCGCAGCAGGTCGTCGAGGTCATAGTCCGCCGGGCGACTTACTTCACCCTCGACCCGCACTGTCCAGGGTCTCGTTACGAACTCTTGCGCGTTACGGGCTGGATCTTCTTTGCTGGTGCCGAACTCGTAGAAATTGTTGTAGCTGGTTATCAGCTCGTACGGCGTCAACTCGTCGTCAGCCGGAAATCCGACTCCGCTATCCCCTTCGGCCGCCAGCAGCGACGGTAACCTGGTCCGGCCGACCGCCACGGCTCCAACTCCAGCTAACGTCGCGCCAATGAATTTCCGCCGGTCTATGTACGTCTTTTCCGGCGTAATTTCAGACGAAGGGATCTCAGATCGCTTTCGGATTAACATATATTGTGACTCTCCCTTTGAGTCTTCAACACAGGCGCAGCCCCAAGAGTTCCGAAACCCCGAATTAGATTCTCGGCAGCCGGTTCGAAGCCTTCTTCCAGCATCTCAACGGTCTTGTACAAGGCGAACCTTACAAGTTTCGATCCCGATTCTGGATCATTAAAGAAACTCGAACCCGGCGCCCGAGCAACACCGATCTCCTGGGTCATCCACGCGCCCTCGGTACGGGTACACGCGAATTGTGCTCCGTGGCGAGCCGGGTCATTCCCCGCGTGACGGATGCTGTGAAGCTCAGCGTGCGTTGTGACGTTCATCTGCGTCCTTTCAACCTCGCCGTGAAAGATTGATTGTCACCGTAGTACCTTCTCCTTTGTCGCTTCTCACCGCTATCGCAGCTCCCCACGACTCCACCAGCCGCTTGCAGATAGCCAGACCCAAACCGGTACCACTAGTCGTAGTCGAAAACTGGGGCTCAAAAACTCTGGGAAGAACTTCTGGCTCGATGCCGCGACCATCGTCCCGGACTTCAATCGTTACATCGCCGCCGGGCTCGGACGAAAGCTGGATTCCAATTCTCCCTGCTCCGGCGTCCCGCGCGTTCTCTATCATGTTGACCAGCACTTCCTTCAACTCGTCCGGCCGCGCTGTACCAAAAACCACTTCGGCAGCGGACTCCACCACGATCTCAAGATCCGCGCTTACGCTGTAGAGGTCCACCGTCTCGCGAATCACCTTCGCTAGATCCGTTTCTGATACCGGTTCGCTCTCAGCTGATGGACTTCCAAATCGCGAGAACGCCCGGGCAATCGCGTCGAGTCGCTCGATTTCTGCGAGTATCTGCCGGGAAGTGCGTTCGAGTGTCTCACTTAAATCTGTACGATCGTCTCTATGAGATCTCTGAAGGTGCTGGATTCCAAGACGTATAGGGGTGAGCGGGTTCTTCACCTCGTGGGCGACCTGACGCGCCATTTCGCCCCACGCGATTACTCTTTCCGCCCGAGCGAGCTCCGTCGCATCGTCCAGAGCTACAACGCAGCCGCCTTCCTCACCTTCGAGCACCGCAACCCTAGCTGATACCCGCCTATGTCCAACTGTGAATTCATCCGATTCAGTTTCACCTCCTCGCCTGATGAATCCGGAGACCCACGCGGTGATGTCCCGCCACTCGACCGGCACCTGTTCTCCCATGGTCGCGCCAACTTCGAGCGAAACGCCGAGCAAATCCTCAGCGCGGCGATTAGACGCAGTCACGCGCTCATGTTTGTCGAGGGCGATGATCCCCGTCGCAACATTCTGAAGGACCGCGGATGTCAGACGCAGGTTGGCTACCAGAGCGGCTTGGTGCTCGCGCACGTCCAATTCCATCTTCTCGAAAGCCAACATCACCGGCTGGAATTCCGCCATGGGGCGTGGTTCGAACGGTGTGATCGGCTCCCCCCGCCCCACGGCCGCGGCCGCCTGTTGCAGGGCTCGAACGGGGTGTGACAGGGACCGGGCTGCGAACGCTGCAAGCCAGGCGGCGGCAGCCAGACCCAAAATGGTGGCCAGCAACACGGCCATGATAAGGTCTTCTTGTTCCTCTCCCAGTCTCACGGCGCCGGGAGGAGCCGGCATTGCCAAGACTGACGAGCTTGATTCCCCAGCCGCTAGGATTCTGTAACCGACGGGAGTTATCTCCCTCCCGATGGGACCTGACTTAACCATTTCGATTTCGTCTTCGAGCACTAGTCCGCTGTAGACTTCGCCCGGCAAGAAGGCGCCAAAGATTCCACTCTGCGAGAAAAGCGGATTGCCGGCTCTCACCAACACACCGTCAACGTAAAGAGCGATATCAACACCGAATCGTTCCCCGACCGGGGTGACTCTTTCGGCGAAGAGGCCGCTCTCGTTACCCACCGCGACGGCGGCGGCCACTTCCTTCAGGGTTCCTCTCGTCGACAGTTCCCGGTCACGTTCAGCGTGACTGCCAATCCGATTGAGCGTCCACGCCGAAAACCCCACTGTTGGCAGTACGAAAAAAGCAGCCAGAACGGCGGTAAGTCTTACCCTGTAAGATGAAACATTGACGGCCCGTTTTAACTCCAGCGGCACCACCAATCCACCGGCCAGCATCTCGCCCACCAGCCACAGACCGGCAATCAGCACAATATTGACGAGGACTGTCAGAGCTCCCCGAACCAACAGCCTCCCAAAACCTCTTAACGATACGTCTACGTGCAGGTGCCTTACCACTCCATTGTCAGACATCGCACGCGTTCCGCGGACTCTCCAGCCTCGCCTGACCCACTCCAGCTGCTCGGGATTCTCACTACGTGAAACGGGTTCCGAGACCGACACCTCAAACGGAACACCTTGGAGATCCATCAGTCCGAGATAGAACCCAACTGAAGTCGGGGATGCGAGACTCGTTGCCGGTCCAACGCCCACTGTTAGCGCAGAGCCGTCGCTATAGGGAACTGTCAGCAAGTTTCTGATCCCCGTCCCGGACTCCACTCTGCGAATCTCGGGTTCTCCCGCCCGCCCAGCATCCCGGGCCGCCTCCCTGAGCACTACATCGGAGATGTTGAGAGCAGCCAGATCGAGCCGCGCGATGTTTGTCCCGTCTGGATCCCACGATGCCAGCAGACCCACATACCCCTCGACGGC
>JACZUR010000120.1 GCA_022573095.1 Gemmatimonadota bacterium
CGTAAGCCATCTCCATACGTTAGTATCCTGATATGAGGGCTTGCTACCAGGATCTTCTCCCGCAGGTCGTTTTGCAGACCAGTCATAACACCCATAACTACGACCAGCGCCATCACTCCGACGGTGACACCGCTGCCGGCGATTAGCGTTATGAGCGACAGGAGACGAGAGGAGCGCCGGCTGCGGAGGTATCGGGCGGCTATACTCAGTTCCAGTTGTTTCATTCTTCGGGCCTAAGCATCGGAAACAGGATCACATCTCTAATGGACGTCTGTGCGGTGAGTAGCATAACGAGCCTGTCGATTCCAATTCCACAGCCGCCGGTGGGCGGCAGACCGCACTCCAGGGCACGTATGTAGTCTTCGTCCATCTGTTGTGCTTCCCTGTCTCCTAACTTTCGCGCGGCAACCTGAGCTTCGAACCTCTCGCGTTGCTCATCTGGGTCGTTGAGTTCGCTGAAGGCGTTGGCTAATTCGGAACCGTTGACGAAAAGCTCGAACCGCTCCGCCAACTTATCGTTTCCGCGCTTTGGTTTGGCAAGCGGCGAAAGTTCGATCGGATAGTCGACCACGAAGGTGGGTTGAATCAAGACCGGTTCTACATAAACCCTGAACACTTCATCGATCAACTTTGTCGGCGGCGTCTTTGCCGCAGCTTCTGGGTCTTCCCCGCGGGCTATGATCGCGTCCCGCAAGACATCCGGTGACGAGTTTGCAACGTCCACGCCCGCGTGAGTCTCGATGAGATCTGAAAATGTTTGCCGCACCCAGGGCCGTGTGAAGTCGAAGGTTGTGTCGAATCGTTCGATGACGGCGGACCCACATATGTCCTGCGTGACGGTGCTGATCAGTAGCTCAGTGAGCTCCATCATGTCGGTGTAATCGGCATATGCCTCGTAGAACTCGAGCATTGTGAATTCGGGGTTGTGAAGTCGGTCGACTCCTTCGTTCCTGAAGTCCTTGCCGATTTCGTAGACCTTTTCCATGCCTCCGACGATGAGACGCTTGAGATACAACTCGGTCGCGATTCGTAGATAGAGGGTTGAGTCAAGCGTCCTCTGGTGAGTTGTAAACGGCCTGGCCATCGCGCCGCCGTAGATCGGCTGGAGGACGGGGGTTTCTACCTCCACGTACCCTCGCTCGTCGAGGACTCTCCTTAATCCAGAGATTACTCTTGCACGCGTGCGAAATAGCTCTCTGACCTCTGGACGCACCGCAAGGTCGACATAGCGAAGACGGTGGCGTGTTTCACTGTCTTCAAGTCTTCCGTGTTCTTCGCCTTCGGAGTCTGTTTTACCAAACGGGAGAGGCAAGATCGCCTTGGCGAGCAGCGTTACCTGTTGGGACCTCAGCGTGATCTCCTCGGTTCTGGTTCGAAACAACGATCCCGAGACACCAATAAAGTCACCGATGTCGAGCAATCCCACGGTCTCGTAGGCCTCCGCTGGCAAGTCCTCTTGCTTGAAATAAATTTGGATAGTGCCGCTGGCGTCTTCGAGGTGAGCGAAGGTGGTCTTTCCGTGTCTTCTTAGCGACACAACCCTCCCGGCAACGCTGACTTCGACTTCGGTACCATCGCTAAATTCAGCGATGGCGTCTGTCGTCGAGTGGCTTCTGTCATATGAATATGCGAACGGAGGCGTACCGAGTTCCCTAAGCCGTTCGAGTTTATCTCGGCGGGCGTCTTCGACATATGTACGTGCCTCGTTGCTCAAGCGGCACGGCCCCCAAATTGTTTTAGATATGTTTCTATGAACATGTCTATCTCGCCGTCCATTACTGATTGAACGTCCGTAACCTTCAACTCCGTTCTGTGGTCATTGACCATAGTATAAGGCTGGAAGACATAGGATCGAATCTGGTTGCCCCAACTGTTGTCGCTCTTTGTGGCTTCCAATTCCGCCTTCTTCTGTTCTCGCTCTTCTAAAGCGCGCTGGTACAGGGCGGCCTTTAGCATCTTGAGCGCCGTGCCACGGTTCTTGAATTGACTACGCTCCTGTTGGCACGATACTACGATACCCGTCGGTTTATGCCGAAGGCGCACCGCAGAGGATGTCTTATTGACGTGCTGACCGCCAGCACCTGACGCTCTAAAAACCTCCATTTCGATATCATCGTCCCGCACTTCTATTTCAATGCTATCGTCTACCAGCGGGTACAAAAACACTGATGCAAACGAGGTGTGTCGCCGCGACTGGGCATCGAAGGGGGAGATGCGGACTAGGCGATGCACGCCTTTTTCCGCCTTCAGATAGCCGTAGGCGTACTCGCCCTTTACCTCTAGGGCCACCGATTTTATCCCCGCCTCGTCGCCCGATATTAGATCAAGAACCCCAATCGAGTATCCCCGCCGCTCAGCCCAGCGTGAGTACATGCGCATCAGCATTTCAGCCCAATCCTGCGACTCAGTGCCCCCCGCCCCCGGATGAATTGTGAGAATGGCTGACCTATAGTCGTCGCTTCCGCGCAACATGTTCATCAGTTCAAGTTTCTGAACTTGCGCCGTGAGGTTGGGTAGCTCGGCGGCTAGGCCACGCTCAATTTCAGGGTCCGGCTCCTGCGCCACTAGGTCGGCGAGTTCCAACGCTTCGGTGACCTGGCGTTCGAGTTCTACAAACGGCTCAAGCCACTTGTTGATATGACCAATTTCTGCTACTGATTTGCGAGCGTCATCCGCGTCATCCCAGAAACCGGGTGCGGACATCTTGGATTCTAGCTTTTCTAGGTGGGACGTTCGTTCGTCGATGTCAAAGATAACCTCGAAGTTCGGCGAGGCTCTTGCTTATGTTTCTGAGCGTGCCAGTGATTTTCTCCAATCGAGCCTCCGGGCTGCCTGAACGAAGTAAAGCCGTCGGAAAAGGCGACAATCACGACGGCTCCCTACGGCGCAAAATATAATGGAACTCCTGATATTACACCAGCTTAGAAGATTTGTTTTCCTCCAGCGAGGATTTCATTCAGAGCCTCCGTAAAGAAGTCGGTTGAGTTGGCCAGCTCTTCCCCAATCTGACCCACATACTCTTCCCAGCTCTTCTTGACTTCCTCGTCAAAGTCTTTTTTGATGGTATCCGCATCCAACGATTTTTGTCTCTTGTCGGGTTGATATACGATCATGTCAGAGACGAGCGCGCGGGCTAGACGCCTGGCCTTTTGCTTGGGATCGCGCTGCAAAAAGGGGTTGATCGGCGCTTTTGGGGGTGCCTCTGGCGCGGGTGTGGCTGTTGTGGGAACATCCGCCAGAGCCGGGAGTGGCTTCGTGTCTCGCTTTATCGGCGGTGCCGGCGCGGGAGTCGCTACCGGTGGAACTGAGGCAGCTGCAGCTGGAACCGGAGCCGGAGTTGGAGCAGCAACGGGTGGCCTGGGTACCGGTGCCGCAGGTTGCGGAGGAGCAACAGGCACGGCTCGGACTGGAGTGCCGGGAGTGGGGGTGAACACGGGTGCGCTGGGTCTCGCTGGCGCCAGAGCAGGCTGAGACTGCACCGCTGGTGCGGCCGTCGGTGGCGGTGCTAACGCCGGCGCGGTTGGAGCCTGCAGTGGAGCGGCAGGTGGTTGGGGAGCTGCGGGAGGAGCCGCAGCCGCCGGTTCCGCGACCGAGTGACTGCCGTCCAGGTACACAGTAATCGCGTTGGGACACACCGCACAGCGAGCTCGTGTCCCGGACGCGGGCACTTTCGCCGGATCAACTCTATAAACGGTCCCGCACGATTCACATTTTACGTTCATCTAGGATTCCTGAACTTCCGTGATCCCTTCTTCATCCCGTGAATCGCTCCGCCTATCTACGACGAATACCGAACCTTTGAGAGACTTGGCATACAGCTTCATCTCAGTGGCCAATGCACCAACGTAAGCCGGGTGCGTGAGCTTGCGGTGCCTGCTGGTGACCACTCCGATCGAAATCGTCATGATCGGCACCTTGTACAACTGACCTCGGCGGTCTCTACCAAGAAAATAACCCGCCTTAGTATCTTCCTCACTATACTGCAGCGGGATCAGTGAATCGAACGTTTCAAGGATTTCGGCACAGACCTCATCCACGTTTTCCACGGGGAGAATGAGGATGTAATCGTCACCGCCGATGTGCCCGACAAATCCCGTTTGGGGGCACGTCGCCGTAACCGCGTCCCTGAGTATCCGCGAGACAAGATATATGATCCTGTCTCCGTTCTGGTAGCTATACCTATCATTGTATTCTTTGAAGTGGTCGAGGTCAGCGTAACACACGGCGAACTCGACCTCATCTTCAATCCTATTCAATATCGTACGCTCGATCGCCGCAGTACCGGGCAGCATCGTCGTTGGGTGAATGGCGACGTTGCGTTTGGTGCGGGCCAAAACTGAATCCAGCCGGCTTCTCTGTTCGCCTGGAGGGAAGAGCGGCGTAAGCACCTCATCGGCGCCGGCCCCGAACCAATCTTGAGCTTTCTCGGAGGAATGAAGTGAAGAGAGCAATACGACCGGTACCACGGACGTATTGCTGTCAGATTTGAGTTTTTCGCAAAGCCTTGTCGGATCGCTACCGTTAGCGTCGGCGTTCACGACAATCATTTCGGGGAGATGCCGCAGTGCTGCCTGGAATAATTCCTTCTCACTCGTCAACGACTCGAGCGCAAAGGAGTGCTCAGATAACCAAGCGGAGATCAGATCAGGGATCTCACTTTCCCCGCCCGAAAAATAAAGAATCGTGTCTGTTTGGCGCACTCGCGATCTCGTGTAAAGCTATGTAGCGGAGAAACTTGGGATGCGCCACCTAAGAAGTCAAATGGCCCCGCTGGTGCTTGGGTAACACTGCGGTCCTGCATATCAGCTGGACGACGCGGCCTACGCGTTTCCTCCGTTCTGGACGACGGGGTAAATATAAGACATTTTCCTAGGCTAGCAGGGGTTGCCCAGTAGCGGCTCAAATTAACGAAAGGGGACCGCGGTTAATGTGAGCCCCGTTACAATTCCGCTCTCAAAGTAACAAAAAACGGCTCTTCGAGCGTCGGTTGCTCGAAGAAAACCCTGGCGATATCAAGCGTCCAACCGCCAAGATTTAAGCCAACGCCAAGCGATGGTCCGCGGGCTGCGGACTGCAGGAAAGCATATCCACTTCGAATCTGAACTGTGCCGGCGTAGGAGACTTCGATCCCTACGCGAGCGTCGTGATCAACGCTGCCGCCGAGTTCGTTTTCGAGGTCGGCCAGGAGGCTAATGTCGATGCGTTGGACATTATCGGAGTGCTGCAGAGGGAGGCGATAGAGACCGCCGAACTGAATACGGGTTGGTAAGGCGTCAGCCCGGTCGGGGTCGTTGACAGCCAGCGCTAACCCCGCGTTCTTCAACACAACTCCGAGCGTGAGGTTGGCGCTGGATCCCGCAGAGTATTGAATACCCGCATCGATCGCGTGTGTGGTTCCGACCTGAGATTCACTCATAATCGCGCCTGAGCCACCGCACGTGCCGGTGCAGTCTTGGCGGAACTGAATGAACTTATAGTTGACGCCGAGTGCGAGTCTGTCTGCCACATCCGTGGCTAGTGAAGCCAGTAACTGAAGGTGCTTGGGCGAGAATCGTCCGACGGTGGATCCATTGGCCGTCACTATGTCCTGCGAGCCAAAATCAGCCACAAAAAAGGAAAGTCCGATTACCCCGACACCTTCACCTACCAGGGCCAGTGAGACCGCCGAGTTTTCAGAGGCGAACGTGGACGAGTAATGAAGGGCCACTTCGCTGGCTGGGGAGCTTGCCAGACCCGCGGGGTTCCAAAACACAGCTTCCGCACTTCCGCCCGCCGCCACGGCGGCCTGGCCCAGCGCGACCGCGCGGCCTCCCATGGGGATCAAGAGGAACGCGGCACCGTTTACTGGATCGGCCGATTGCGCCTTAGCGACGGACACGGTCAGTAACAGTGCCGCCGTTAGGGAACTAGAAAGACTTCGCCTCATCGATAAGCATTACCGGTATATCGTCCTCGACGGAGTATATCAGCCTGCACTGATTGCAGACCAATTCCTCGTTGGGGGAGGTTTTGTACTCCAATTCCCCTTTGCATTTGGGGCACACTAGGATCTCAAGGAGATCCGGGGCAAGACTCATATGCTAACAACTCCGTATGCCGCCAATGACGTAGACTCTCGGTGATGAGCGGCCGTCACAAGCTAATGAATGTCAATCTGCAACGTTAAAAGTGATCAGACAAGAGTTTACGAGTTGGGCTGGGAGGGAGCGGCGCCTCAAGTGGCCAGTAGCGAGAAGATGTGGAGATGGTTGGGAATCGGGTCGGTCGGCTGGCAGATTCTCTAACTATTGGGCCTTTTTCGAGCCTAGTGCTCGCGCACTGCCAAATCAAGCGTTCTAGCGCGTGATCCTCGACTCATCTCAGCTAACATCGAAAGCCAGCTGGATCCCGTTCCAGTTCCTCCAACCTCAGAGCTGAGATCGACGGGACACGGATTACACGGAGATCCAGAGAAGCCCGCCTGCCTTTTCAGGCAAGCGGGCTCTGGAGGGAAGCCGGCGACGGCCTACTCTCCCACGAAGTCTCCCTCGCAGTACCATCGGCGCTGACAGGCTTAACTTCCGTGTTCGGGATGGGAACGGGTGTGGCCCTGTCGCTCTAGCCACCGGCAATTATCTATTTTTGACAACTGCGGATGCGTGGTTGATAGTTGGGATATGGTTGAAAAGGAAGAGATCAAGCTTCACGGGCGATTAGTACGGCTCGGCTGAAGCGCTCGCACGCCTTACACCTGCCGCCTATCAACGTGGTAGTCTCCCACGGCCCTTCAGGGACCTTGAGGTCCAGGAGTGTTCATCTTGGGACGGGCTTCCCACTTAGATGCTTTCAGCGGTTATCCCAGCCCGACATCGCTAACCGGCGCTGCAACTGGCGTCACAGCCGGAACACGAGCGGTCAGTCCAACCCGGTCCTCTCGTACTAGGGTTGGCGCCCCTCAACACTCCAGCGCCCACTACGGATACAGACCGAACTGTCTCACGACGTTCTGAACCCAGCTCGCGTACCGCTTTAACCGGCGAACAGCCGGACCCTTGGGACCTTCTCCAGCCCCAGGATGCGATGAGCCGACATCGAGGTGCCA
>JACZUR010000121.1 GCA_022573095.1 Gemmatimonadota bacterium
CCGTGAACAAGGCGTCGACATCCACGACGGTATTCACCGTAACCGGCTCGAGGCATCGCCTGCAGTCCTCTATCACTCGGGCCTTCAAGTGTCCCCGCCAGTAGACCTGTGTTCCTCCAGCACTGGAAATGCGGCCGTCGATTTTCACCGGTTCAGCGATGTTAAGATCAAGCCCGTCGAACAGGGGGTCGTCGACAGCCACCTCACTGTCCAACGTCACCGGTCCGTCCTTCAGGGAACTCAGGTCAACTAAGAGCATAACCTTTAAACCTAGCAATGACACGGAGTTGCGTCAACGCGCGCTACCCCTGAAGCGCGTTGAGCTCATCCTCCGAGAAGAAGAACGCCGTCTCGCGCTCGGCGGTTTCCGCCGAATCCGACGCATGTATCGCGTTGCGTTCCTTAGACTCGGCATACAGTCCCCGAACACTACCCTTCGTGGCCTCGGCAGGATCGGTGGCGCCAATCGCTTCTCTCAGCGCCCTAACCGCGTCTTCGTGTTCGAGGAGCACCGGCATACATGCTCCTGACGTCATGAACTTAACGAGCGAATCATAGAACGGCTGCTCCTTATGGACCACATAAAAGGCCCTCGCCTGTGCTTGCGACAAGCGCATGAATCTCGCTGCCCGAATCGTGAATCCGGCTCCCTCTAGGTGCGCCAGAATCTTGCCTATTTTACCGCCGGCCACAGCATCCGGTTTTATTATCGCAAGTGTTTTCATCTTTCCCTTATCAATCCCCGTCACGGGCCGAATAGCTTTCCGACCACCTCTCCCCGAGTAAGAGTTCCGATCAGAACCCCATCTCGGACTACCGGAAAACGCGGTACATCCCTGTTTACCATCATGGTCGCGACATCCGCCAGTGTGTGTTCCTCTGAGATGCACAACACGCTCTTGTCCATAACCTCACGGACGGGAATCTTCCGCGGATCTGACTCCTCGCCAGGCAATCGCCTGCGAGCAGCCACAAACTCACCGCTCTTCATTCGCTTCACATACTTGGGCAGCATGACCCTCAAGATTTCACGGTGGCTCACCATTCCAAGCACCTCCCCGGTATCCGACACCACCGGAAGGGAGGGTACATTCTTCGACACCATGATGCTTGCCGCTTCGTAGAGCGTCATGTCGCCTTTCACTGAAAGCACCCTTCGACTCATCAGGTCGTGAACCGTCAAGTAGCCGCTCAGGTTCGCACTCTCAAATTCCTGCAACCCCAGCACGGCCTCGGAATCCCGCGCCTCGAGCATGGACTCGACCAATTCGTCCTGGCTCAACAAACGTGCAAAGGCGTTTATCGCCTGGAGGAAGAGCGACGCCTCCTTTTGCGGTGCAACCAATAGAACCATGATATGCACCAGTTTGGTCAACCCACCTTCGCCCCTAAGCGGCTCAGGTGACATGCCTATTGCCGCAGATATCGCACGCACTGCGTCGGTTCTCAAATGTTGAACAAACGCGTACTGACCAACTGTTGTGCCGGCACGATAGTCGCCCAGGAACTCGTCTAGTTCTTCGACATTTCGAACAATCCCTGCAGCTTCCATCGTGTACGCCAGTTCACGCGCGGCGTCCGCCACCGTCTCCGCCTGAAGCGGGATGACAACCCTGTCGGCGCCGAGCAGTTCGATGAGCTTCATCGAGCTACGAGTGTTCCTTTATGAGCTCAACCACGTCGGCGGGCCTGCTCATTACTGCAACACCGGCTTCTTTGAGGGCTTGCATCTTCTCACTAGCCGTCCCGCTCGAACCCGAGATGATAGCTCCGGCATGTCCCATGCGCCGGCCCGGCGGCGCGGTCTGACCGGCAATGAACCCAACCACCGGTTTTGAGACTTTGTCGGCGACGAACTGGGCGGCCTTCTGTTCATCCGTGCCGCCTATCTCACCGATCATCACTATAGCGTCCGTATGCGGATCGTTCTGGAATGCCTCAAGGCAATCGATGAAGTTGGTTCCTATCAGAGGATCACCTCCTATGCCAACGCATGTTGACTGACCTATACCGTTCACCGTCAACTGGTTTACCACTTCGTAGGTTAGGGTTCCGCTGCGCGAAACTACTCCCACGTTGCCGGCTTTGCAGATCTGACCGGGGATTATCCCCACCTTCGATTCACCCGGCGTGATTGCGCCTGGACAGTTGGGACCGAGGAGTCGCGCGCCGTGTTCTTTCAGAAAGGGCAAGACACGCGTCATTTCCAGAACCGGTATTCCCTCGGTTATACACACGATGAACATGATACCCGCCGCGGCGGCTTCAAAGACAGCGTCGGCCGCGAACGCAGCCGGTACGTAGATTGCCGCTACGTTCGCTCCCGTGGACTCTATCGCTTCGCCGACTGTATTGAATATGGGAACCTCATCCTCGAATCGCTGGCCGCCCTTGCCGGGGGTGACACCAGCCACGACGTTAGTGCCGTACTCGCGCATCTGCGACGCGTGGAACGAACCATCCCGCCCGGTGATTCCCTGCACAACCAATTTCGTATTCTTGTCTATGAAGATGCTCATGCGACTTCCCCCACCATCTCAACCGCTTTCTGCACTGCTTCATCCATGTCGAGCAGAGCGGTAAGACCAGCCTTCTCCAATATCTGCACGGCTTCCCTCTCGTTCGTGCCGGTCAATCGAATGACCAAAGGGCGCCCGAGCTCAAACTCCTCGATCGCCGCCACTATTCCCTTTGCTACGTCGTCGCACCGCGTGATACCACCGAATATGTTGAACAGCACGGATTGCACGTTCGAGTCGGCACTGATGATCTTCAGCGCAGTAATTACTTTCTGAGGATTACTGCTGCCGCCAATATCGAGGAAGTTGGCCGGCTCGCCACCATAATATTTCACTAGATCCATGGTTGCCATCGCCAGGCCAGCGCCGTTGACGCAGCATCCGACATTCCCCTCGAGCTTGACATAAGACAACCCCGCCTCGCGCGCCTCGACCTCGGCGGGATCCTCAGCACTTAGATCTCTGAGGGCCTCGATTGCCGGCCGCCTATCAAGTTCGTTATCGTCCACAACGATTTTTGCGTCGAGCGCCAAGACTGCCCCATCGGGAGTGCTAGCAAGTGGGTTTATCTCAGCCAGCGACGCTCCAACGTGGGTAAACACCGCATACAACTTGCTGATGATCGCTGCCGCTTGGCGCACCAGCTTGATGTCGTCGAAAAGTTTGAACGCGAGGGACATGGCCTCGTGCTGTAGAATTCCGTAGCGCGGATCGATCGCAAGGCGAAAGATTTTTTCCGGCGTCGCCGCCGCGACCTCCTCGATGTCAACGCCGCCCGCCCGGCTCACCATCACTACAGGACGCTGACTCTCACGGTCTATGATAACAGCGAGGTAACTTTCTGTGGCAATATCCGCAATCGGCGCTACAAGGACCTTATCCACCCTAAGTCCCTTGATAGTCATCCCCAAGATCGCCTCTGCATGCGACCTAGCTTCCTCGGCGTCCTTGGCAAGTTTGACTCCGCCGGCCTTGCCGCGCCCACCCGTGTGTACTTGAGCTTTGACAACAACACCACCATCCCCCCCCACCCTACCGGCGATCTCCGCAACTTCTTCAGGTGAAACGGCCACATCGGCCTCAGGAACAGGGATTCCACCATCTCGTAGCAGTACCCTTGCCTGGTACTCGTGAAGATTCACTCGTCGTATCCTCTGAAAATCGTTGTACCGCACTCTCCTCGAAGAGCAGCTTCTCCCGCGGAGAGGTTGCATATGATAGCACGCCGGCCACCGGCCTCCACGAAAGTCACACCCGCCTCCACCTTGGGTTTCATGCTACCTGCGCCAAGACCGCCCTTGGAAAGTAACTCCCGGGCCTCTGCCATACTGAGTTTGGTGAGCAGCTTTCGGTTCTCACTATTCCAGTCGTCATAGACACCTTCTACGTCCGTCAGGATCAGCAGTATCTCGGCACCGATGCTTTCAGCCAGCACCGCCGCTGAGAGATCTTTATCAACTACGGCCTCGATACCCTCCCACTCCCGCTCGGGAGTCTCGTAGACAGGTGGCCCGCCTCCTCCGGCTGCCACGACTATCTTTCCACTCTCGATGAGCTCTGCAACGGCATCGGACTCGACGATCCTGACCGGCCGTGGACTTGGCGCCAATCTGCGCCAGTTCCCTCTGCCATCTTTGCCAACCTTACCGCCTCTTGCTTCCAGCATTTCTTTCTTTTTCTGCGTCAACGCATGCCCGATAGGTTTGGAAGGATCACTTATACCCGGATCATCTCGCCTTACTTCGGTTTGCGTGATGACCGTGATCACCTCTCTGTCAACACCAGCGCGGCGCAAAGCGTTCTGAAGCGACTGCTGGATCATGTACCCGATCCAGCCCGCAGTTGACGTGACGAGAATTCCCAGCGGCAGAGGCGCGACATCCGCTTCCGCTACTTCATTGCGCACCAGTTCATCACCCACCTGCGGACCGTTCCCATGCACGATCGCTATGCCCCATCCCTGTGCGGCCAAGCGTACGATACCGTGAAGAGATTCCCTTGTGTGACGAAATTGGCTAGCTATCGTCGCTAGTTCGCCCGCCGGAGCCAGGGCATTACCTCCCACGGCAACCACGACGGTGCCCCGAGTGTCGTTCATGCCAATATTTAACTCTGCACGCTGTGGCGTCGCAACCTGCCTATACCACTACCCCCTGCCGCCTAAGCCACCCTTCGACTTCATCTCGGTATCGCTGCATCTGTTCTTGCGTCGACGCCTCAAAACGCATCACGATAACCGGTTCCGTATTCGACGCTCTGATCAGGCCCCATCCTTCCGCGAAGTTCACGCGCGCGCCATCCAGCGTCAGAACTTCATACATCGCTGAAAAATGTTCGGCGGCGCGCTCGACTATGGAGAATTTCTGTTCGTCCGGACAGTCAACTCGAAGTTCAGGAGTGGCAAATGTCTCGGGTATGTCGGAGGTCAACGCCGAAAGGGGACCATCCTGTTTCGCCATGAAATCCAGCAGTCGCGCCGCAGCGAAGAGAGCGTCATCAAAGCCCAGATAGTCGCCGCCAAAGAACATGTGGCCACTCATCTCGCCGGCGAGAGGCGCGTTTAGCTCTTTCATCTTGGCCTTTATGAGTGAGTGACCCGTCTTCCAAATCACCGGCTCCAGGCCCACTTTTTTCAACTCATCGTGGAGAACATTTGAACATTTTACGTCAAAGATCACCGAGTGTCCGGGGCCACTTCGGCTCGCCAGATCCCTCCCAAGCAAGATCAGTAGATGATCGCCAAATACCACTCGCCCTGTTTCGTCCACCGCACCGATTCTGTCACCGTCGCCGTCAAACGCGATTCCTATCTCTGCGCGGGAGCGTCGTACAGTTTCCTGTAGATCAACCAAATTTTCCATGACCGTCGGATCCGGATGATGGTTAGGAAACGTCCCATCCGACTCACAAAACAGAGGCACGACATCGGCTCCCAGTCGCGTCAGAACATGCTCGGCAATCAAACTCGCAACACCGTTGCCGCAGTCCACAACGACCCTTACATGCCGCTGTAGCGGACCGTTGCGCTCGACTATCGCCTCGGCGTAGTCTCGCAGTACGTGGGACTCGATCTCGAGTTGGCCGACACCGGAATCCGCCGACCCTCCGTCGATCATACGTTTGATTTCCTGGATCTGTTCACCGTAAACGGCACCGTCGGACGTGATCATCTTAAAGCCGTTGAATTCCGGGGGATTATGGGAACCGGTTACTTGTACTCCTCCATCCGATTCCAGCTGCCATGCCGCGAAGTAGAGTCCCGGTGTCGGCAACATACCCACGTCTACCGCCGTCGCGCCTGCGGCGGCGATACCGTCGCGCATCGCACTTGCGAGAAGATCACCAGAGGGCCGGTTATCGCGACCCACTGCGATCCTCGCCGGGCGTGTCAACTGGCGCTGGATAATCGTAGCGAGCGCACGTCCCACTTCATGAGCGAGCTGAGGTGTCAGCTCGTCGCCGACGATGCCTCTAATGTCGTATTGCCTGAATGCCTGCTGGGGAACGTTCACGATTCTTCCGGGGGCGCGGGGGCGAAGTGGTACTAACGGTCCATCGCAGCGACAGCAGCGCTCTGCACGGGGGATTCTGATCCGGCGCTGTCACGCGCCATATCCAACAGTTTGTTGGGCCACACACCAAACAAGATCAGCAGAATTGCCGTGCTGGTGACAACCCACCTTGCTGCACCGATGAGGTTTGTTGACTCGTGCGCCCGTTCCACCGTCGCAGGTTTCATGTACATAGCCATGACAACCGGCAGATAGTAACCGGCTGAGATGACACTACCGACAACAAGCAGGACGGCAAGCACGTTGAGCTCTGCCGCAATCGCTGCAGATAGGATATACCATTTCCCAATGAATCCCAGCGTGCCCGGAAAGCCGAGCAACGACATCATGAAAATCGTCATCGCTAGGGCGAGTCCCGGCCGTTTGGAAGCCAAGCCAGCAAAACTGTCGATCAGAACCGTATGTTCGCCATCTCTTCCAGCGACGCTTAGGATGGCGAAAGCACCCACAGTCATCAGCGTGTAAGCAAAGATATAGAACAGCAACGCCGCTGCTCCCATTGGACTGCCGCTGGAAACCGCAACCAGCAGATACCCTGCGTGTCCAATCGAACTGTACGCGAGCATGCGCTTCAATCGGCATATTGGGTGCCACGTCGTGCTCCTCGCACCAGCGTCCCTTGAAACGTCGTTCTGGGCCGGTTTTGGCGCTTCAACCGCTCGGCTGGGAACGATTCTGCAGTTCCGCGCCGGCTGACCCGTTCACGACTTTTGGGCCGCTCGAACCGTTCTTCCCCGTCCGATGGCCCCGTCGCTTTCGTCCGTCGCGCCCCTCATCCGTCGTATCCGCGCAGCAAGCTTGCCGCAAACCGCCGTTCGGAGTCGATTTCCTTTTGTCGGAGGAGGGTCTGCGAATGGGTGAGCGACCTGACTCGAAATCAAATACGGCGGGTGTCCATGATTTCAATGGGCGCCCGTTTGTGTTGGTTGGTAACAATTTGCGGCGCGGAGG
>JACZUR010000122.1 GCA_022573095.1 Gemmatimonadota bacterium
TGGATCAAACAAATCTGCCGGTTATTTTGCTGGGCTTTGATGGTTCGCCGGTTTATGACGATACCGCTGTGCTTAACCGCTGGCTGGACGTTACCGAAAAAGATAAAAACAGCCGTAGTGCCACGTTCTACAACACGCTTCCACTGCATGACGGCAACCATTATCCGGGGGTCAGCAAAACAGCGGATTACAAAGCGCGGGCGCAGAAATTCTTTGATGAACTGGACGCCTTCTTTACTGAACTTGAGAAATCGGGTCGTAAAGTGATGGTGGTCGTGGTGCCGGAACACGGCGGCGCGCTGAAGGGCGACAGAATGCAGGTATCTGGCCTACGTGATATCCCTAGCCCGTCTATCACAAAAGACTGCTGGCCGGCCCGGCCTCCCCGATAGGACTCTCCCACGACGCCCGCCTGCAACGCGATGGCTTCCTCGAGTGTGGTGACCGGGAGCTCCCTCAGCTGAGCCGCCGTGATAATCTGTACTGTCTCCTTCACTCTTGGATCTAGCAGCCTGTCAGTTCTGGAGTCGACCATGATCTCCGGCAACTCCACCGCCTCGGGGCTAAGGAAGAAACTCACGACCACAGCTTGCCCACTGCTCACCACAACTCTCTCACGGCGGACGCGCTGATAACCGATCGCGGCAACCGTAACGTCGTACGTACCGGGACGAACGTTGCGGACTCTGAACCGGCCGTCGGCCGCCGTCGAAGCTCCGAGTTGCGTGGGTTCGAGCATCACTTGCGCTCTTGCTATCGGGTCCCCGGTCACTGAGTCGACTACCGAGCCCGCCACAGCACCGGTCTGTCCCCACAAGACGGCAGGAACAAGCAACAGTAACCCAGCAGCAGCCAGAGTTTTCACGGGATGTTGATTAACCACAAGTTGGACCCATTCCCTCTTAGTATTTCGGCGATAACAGCCCGCGTCCCGGGTACCCCGACCACGTGTCGCGGAGTGTCGCCGATCCAGAGCACTCGCGCGGGTTCGGAGCCGGTCGGGTCCAGCCACACAACCCGGTCGCCGGACCCTCCCGCGGGACCCTCTACAATTACTACCACCGCCGAGCCGACAGCGGTTACATGTGTGAGCACCTCGACCCCAGTGACGAGAACAGTCGACACCGACGAGCCGGGCGCCACATGTCGAATTGATGTCGGGTCAATACTCGAAATAAACCATACTCCTCCGTCCGGCGCCGCAGTGTATGAAACGGGACTCGTCACACCAGCCACAGTCGACACCGAGCGGGCCGCAACGTCGAGATCGAAAAGGCCCCGTGGCGTAAAAGTGGTGTCGAGCGAAATAAGGTTCGCTGACCCCTCACCCCCGATGAAGCGCACGGTACCGTTATCCAGCCAGCGCAGATCGCGAAAATCGTTAACAACGCCTGAGGGAGCCGATATCACCCTATTCGGGATTAGCGAATACCCCGCCTCGGGCTGATCGGCGGGCGCAACCACGAGAAAACGCCGCCCAGGTATCAGGTTTGGAAGTATCGGATCACTCCACTCCAACACGTATGCCAGCTGTGTTCCGTCAGGCGACAGTGTCGGCTGTAACCACGCATGCGTCGTGTCGTCTGTGAAGGACCCTCCCGCACACATCACGTCCGACAAAGTTCCGCCGCGCGCCGGCATTATCGCGATGCATCGGTCGAGATCGGATCGATGAACCTCGAGCCGGCTAAAGAGGAGTGTGGCGCCCTGAACGGAAGGATCCCGGTCGTCCCCGGGATTGAACGTCAGCCGAATCAATCGGTCGTTCACCCGGAACGGCTCCAGCGGCTGGCGTTCGTCCAAGCTAAAGGGATCCGTGTGGGTGCAACCTGCCATTGCAACGGCGATTATGCCAAGGATCAACGCCCTAATCGCTACCTCGCGGCTCCGAGTGGAACGGAATCAAGCTTGTATCGTTGTGTTATTGCTCAGGGCCGGCAAAAGTTCCCGATCAAACGTGCCGATGAGTGCCGGCCGGCACCGATTTACCCCACCGGCTCCGCAACCGCATAGCGGTCCTCGACATACTCGTTGAGTATCTCGATGAACTCTGCGACAATGTTCTCACCCTTGAGAGTGACCTTCAACTCGCCAGCAACGTAAACTGGAGCCTTGGGTTCCTCGAACGTGCCGGGTAGAGAGATCCCCAAATCGGCGTGTTTCGACTCTCCTGGGCCGTTTACCACGCATCCCATAACGGCCACCTTCAGCCCCTCGACACCTGAAAACCGAGATTTCCAGACGGGCATCTGTTGCTGCAGGTAGTCCTCAATCTCGGCGGCCATCTCCTGGAAGAAGGTACTAGTCGTTCGCCCGCATCCGGGACAGGATGTGACCTGAGGCAAGAACTCTCGGATACCGAGTGACTGGAGGGTCTGCTGCGCAACCTGCACTTCTTCGGTTCGGTCCCCCCCGGGAGCAGGCGTCAGCGACACTCTAATGGTGTCACCGATTCCCACCGCTAGTAGCGGAGCCAGGCCGACCGTACTGGCCACCACTCCTTTCCGTCCCATTCCCGCTTCTGTCAGTCCGAGGTGCAGGGGATAATCACAGCGAGAGGCAAGGTCGCTATAGACGGAAATAAGATCGGGCGCGGAAGACACCTTTGCGGACAAGATGATGCTGTCGTGCGACATGCCCATCTCTTCCGCGAAGCGTGCCGACCTCAGCGCGCTCTCAATCATCGCCGACAGCGTCACGGTACGCGCATCCGAGGGAGTGGCGGACTGAGCGTTGGCATCCATCATCTCAGTCAACAGGTTCTTGTCGAGAGATCCCCAATTCACGCCGATTCGAATCGGCTTGTCATTCGATAGTGCAACCTCGATGATCTTCCCAAAATGCTCATCCCTCCGGGTAGCTCCCACGTTTCCGGGATTAACTCTGTACTTCGCCAGGGAAGAAGCACAATCGGGGTACTTGGTTAGCAGTAAGTGACCGTTGTAGTGGAAGTCACCTATAATGGGCACCGGCACTCCCCGCGACTTGAGCGTTGCGACGATCTCCGGTACCGCCAAGGCTGCGGCGTCATTGTTCACGGTAACGCGAACCAACTCGCTGCCGGCCTGGGCCAATGCCACGACTTGCTCTACCGTAGCCGGTATGTCGGCCGTATCCGTGTTAGTCATCGACTGCACGACCACTGGGTGGCAGGATCCGATCGGAACTCCACCCACCGTGACAGTGACAGTCTGACGCCGTGTGATGGTCATGTGGGAATATAGCGTGGAATCACATGAACGATTAAGGGCGCCCGGAAGGCGCCCCTAAAACCCTCTCTAGCGCGACCCGAAACTCATCCGCATTCACTGAAGCCGCAGACGTGGCACTTGGCGCAACCTTCAGCGAACTCCAGTTGGGATCCGCAGTCCGGACAAGCGTCCATGAACTCTTCCTTGCGAACGTCGTCAACCCTGTAAAGTTCACCGCTGTCGCCTGGCGCCGTACTCGGCGTCCGAACAAGCGACGGTGCCGCCGATGCCGGTTGGGCACTAGCCAAGAGATCCTGCTGGATGCCGTTCTTATCCTGCATCCACCGTTCGATCGAAATACCGATGGCATCGGGAACCGAGAGAACCTTGTCGGGTCCTAGGCCCGTAACTCTGTCCGACGAGATACCCCTCAGCTGCCGGTGCACCTCTTGAAGGGGTATTCCCGACCGGAGCGCCAGTGAGATCAGTCGGCCGATAGCCTCGACGTCAGCCATGAGAGCTCCACCTGCCTTACCCAAACTCATGAACATCTCGAACGGCTGCCCCATATCATCCTCAGTGATGGTCACGTACATCGTTCCCAGCGGAGTCGACAGCTTGCGTGTGGTAGCCCGCAGCGATTCCGGTCTTGATCGTTTGGCGAGTCGCTGGAGGTTCTCTGACTCCACCTCGTAGAGACGTTTGTTGGTTCGAGCCAGCTCCGCCTCGAGCTCTACGATCGTAGACTTGAGGTCAGCTTCATCTTTCTTTCTGGCGTCGTCCGCGCTCGGCCCACCAGTTTGTTCCTGGACTTTCTTAGCTGTGCTGCCGGTCGACAAAACCTGCATCTCCCTGCTGCCGTCTCTGTAGACAGTCACTCCCTTGCAGTTCAGCGAATACGCGAGCTCGTATATCTCGCGCACGTCGCTCTCCGTAGCACTGTTGGGAAAATTGCACGTCTTGCTGATGGCACTGTCGACATGCTGCTGAAATGCGGCCTGCATTCTGATATGCCATTCGGGAGCAACATCATGCGCGGTCACGAAGACACGCTGCCACTTCTCGGGCACCTCATCGAAGTGAATGTGACCGGCTTCAGCAATCTTCGCGATCAGTTCTTGCGAGTACCATCCTTCCGACTTCGCGATCGAAACGAACTCCTCGTTGACATCAGGCATCAAGACATCGGCCTGGTTACGCATAAACGCTACCGCGAACAATGGCTCGATGCCCGACGAGCACCCTGCGATTATCGAGATCGTTCCGGTCGGCGCGACCGTCGTGAGGTTGCAATTTCTGAGCCGGCGCATCGGGCGGATCCGATTGCCGTCAGAGTCCCGCGCGCACGTCTCATCGGGTCCCCAGATACTCCCATCCCACTCAGGAAACTCACCGCGTTCCTGACCAAGCCTCTCGGACTCGACCTTCGACTCTTCATCGATGAAGCTCATGACCCTTCTGGCCCAATCAACCGCTTCGACCGAGTCGTAAGGAACACCTACCTTGATGAGGAAGTCAGCCCACCCCATTATCCCCAGTCCAATACGCCTAATACTGTTCGCGAGATCGGTTATCTGCTGCAGCGGATACTTATTCGCGTCTATGACATTATCGAGGAAATGAGTGCAAAGGTGCACAGTTCTTCGTAGCCCATCCCAATCAACCTCTCCATTATTCACGAATCTCCCGACATTGATTGATCCGAGGTTACACACGTCGTACGGGAGCAGCGGTTGCTCACCGCACGGATTGGTCGCCTCATAGCTACCGAGATGGGGAACGGGATTGTACGCGTTCGCCCGATCGATAAAGAAAACTCCGGGCTCGCCGGTCTTCCACGCACCATGCACGATCTTGTCGAACACCGCGCGCGCGTTTTCAGACCCGACAACTTCACCCGATAGTGGATCGATCAGATCGTAGCTGCGATCGTTCTCGAGGGCCTTCATGAACGCGTCCGTCACACCAACCGAGATATTGAAGTTCGTAATCTTGGTGGTGTCGTCCTTGCACGTGATGAATTCGTGTATGTCTGGGTGATCGACCCTTAGGATACCCATGTTTGCGCCACGGCGCGTGCCTCCCTGTTTGACCACGTCGGTAGAGGAGTCATAGAGGCACATGAACGACACAGGTCCCGAAGCGACGCCCATTGTGGAACGAACCACCGAATTCCTGGCTCTGAGCCTAGAAAACCCGAACCCCGTACCCCCACCGGACTGATGCACCAGAGCCATGTTGGTAAGGGTGTCGTAGATCCCGTTTTCACCATTGGAGAGACAGTCTTCCACGGGCAGCACGAAACACGCCGAGAGCTGACCGAGAGGCCTGCCGGCATTCATGAGGGCGGGACTATTCGGGACCCATAGGCGGTCGGACATGAGGTCGAAAAAGGTCTCTCCAAGGGCTGCTACAGCCCCCGGGCTCGCTCCATACCTGGCTTCCGGTTCGGCAATCGTTCTGGCGACTCGCCACAGCAAGTCGGCCGGCTCTTCCGCGGGTTCACCGGCATCGTCCTTCACCAGATACCGGCGCTTGAGCACGGTAATCGCGTTTTCGCTAAACCTCAGTGCCCTGCGATTCACCGCTTCACCTATTGGCTCCATATTCATCATCGACACCGGCTTTGCCTCCCCGGCATCCGACCGGGACCATTAAAAGTACTACTTCTGGGTCAGTTAGTAGCCTAAGTTTGCTGAAAATTCAGGGGAATGGAACACCAAGGTAGAATAGCTAAGTCTATTGCGCAAGTGGGTCTAGAACACCACATGGGACGGAGGTCAATGCCTATCCGGATCACAAGCCTGATGTATCTAGCGGTGGTGAGGGTACCTGCCGGTCCGGTGTTCCTCGGCCTCAGCTACGTAGTGCTTCCAGGTTGACTCTATCCGCTCACGAAGCTCGTCCCCTACCTCCCTCACCACCCTCGCCGGAACCCCTACTACCAAAGATCCAGGAGGCACCACCATGCCTTCCGTGAGCACCGCCCCCGCCCCCAAGGTTGCCGCGAGAAACTTCATGCCCCCCTCTGAATGATCCGAACCGCCATGAGTCCCCAGCGCGAGCATGCCCTTGCGGCACCGGCCGGCACCCCGGTCGAACTGGAATTGGTTTTGGCGGTCGATGCGTCGAGCAGCGTCGACGACGGCGAGTTCGCATTGCAGATGCAGGGTATCGCGGCGGCGTTCCGTCACCCCGGCGTGCAGGCGGCGATTCACGGCACCGGCGAGAAGGGGATCGCTGTCGTCTTGATCCAGTGGTCCGATCACGTCCTCCAGCAGAAAACAGTCAACTGGACCCTGGTGCGCGACGCGGTGGATGCGATCGCGCTGGCCGACGACATCGCCGCCGCCGGCCGCGCCATAGCCGGAGGCGGCACGGCGATCTACGGCGTGATCAACTTCGCCCTGCATGAGTTCGACACCAACGGCTACGACGGTCGACGCCAGACCATCGATGTTTCGGGTGACGGCCGTTCCGACCTCCTGGTGCCGACCACGTCGGCGCGGGACCGTGCCGTTGCCCACGGCGTGGCGATCAACGGTCTCGTCATCCTCGGCGACGAGCCGTATCTCGAGCGCTATTACAGGGAGAACGTAATCGGCGGTGAGCGGGCCTTCGTCTTGGCGGCCGACGGTTTCGAGGCTTTCGCCGGGGCCATCGTCGTCAAGCTGATCCGAGAGATCACCGCATCGCCCGCCCTCTCGACCCTGCCGATGCCGCCGCGCGCGATCGGCATGTTCCGGGTGCGCCTCGACTCTTAAGCCGCTTCCGCCGCCACTGCCTTGCCGTTGCTTTCCAGGCCGTCGGCGCCGGCGCCGACGGC
>JACZUR010000123.1 GCA_022573095.1 Gemmatimonadota bacterium
TGAACCCGGCTCCCCTTGAGTACAACGCAAGCCCCAACCGGGTCGTCCTAGACATCCCGCGACGACACCGAGATCTTGGTTCTGCTTCCCACATCGCGCGCCCCACCCCGAATTTCTACTATGCCCTGCTGTATTTCAGGAACTTCCAGCTTAAACAGCGCGGTAACGAACGCCGGGTCAGCCCGGGAGAGGATAAGGCGTGGCCCCTTGGGAGTCTCCTCCAGCCGCTTCAGAACAGCCCTGATCGCATCACCCTGATGAAAGTGTTCGCGGTGGTTTTGTTCTCGGTAGGGGATGATTGCCTCTGCCTCGCGGAACCTATTTATCATTATGACGAGACGGCCGCGCTCAATCTGCTGAATTTCTCCACTAATGAGTTCTCCGACCTTATCCCCGAATTCTTCTCTGATACGGCTCCTCTCGCCTTCCCGGACACTCTGAATGATGCGCTGCTTGGCAGCGAGCACGGCCGTCCTTCCAAAGTCCTCGAACGGCACTTCTTCCTCGAGCACGTCGCCAATCTGAAACTCGTCGTCCTCGAACTTGGCGTCCTCAAGCGACACCTGGCAGGCTGGATCTTCTACGTCCCCGACGACCGTCCTCAATACAGCGACTCTTATGAGACCCTGCGCTTCATCTATCTCGATCTCGGCTTCGACCGTCGGTCCGTACCGCTTGGCCAAAGCAGCATAGATTCCGTCTCGCAACAGCTCGGTCAGTTCGTTGTGATCGAGTTGCTTGAGGTTCGCTAGTTCACGTAGCGCCTCTAAGATTTCAGTTGTCGTCGTCATCCCTATTCCTCGACCAAAATCAAACAGTTTTCATCAGGTTATTCCCAATCCACAGCGAGCGTCGCTCCGAGTGAATCGGATATCTCAACTTCAACTTCTTCGCCCCTCCCGGCTGGACGCAGCACAACCGTATCCTCGCCAACTGATACGATCTGTGCTCGCACACGGCCGGCCCTCGGAAGCTTCACGTTCACATCCCGCCCAACGAATCGTCGCCAGTGTTTCTTCCACCGAATCGGCCTCTCGACCCCCGGCGATGACACTTCGAGCACATAATTGCTCCCCACAGCACCTGACTTGTCCAACCACCTCTCGAGCTCTCTACTCACGTTCGCACAGTCGTCAACCGTAACGCCACTTCCCAGCGCTGCATCGGCCCGCTCGATCCTGATCTGAACGCGCCAGCGGTGCCCGCTGCCCCCGGGGCGAAAGTCCACCAATTCGAATCCGAGGACCTCCACCCTCCCCCGCACTTCCTCGAGCAGTTCGTTGTTCGAGTCCGTCACCCTTTTTCCCCGCAAAAAAAGCGCGGGCACA
The DNA here is from genome assembly GCA_022573095.1 of Gemmatimonadota bacterium. Taxonomy (GTDB): domain Bacteria; phylum Gemmatimonadota; class Gemmatimonadetes; order Gemmatimonadales; family GWC2-71-9; genus B16T1B5. The sequence goes on from JACZUR010000123.1 coordinate 1,329, forward strand.
CCATGTCCCCGCACTGCACTCAATTTATTCGGCTCCCACAATAGGGTCAACCCAAAGGCAAGCCTATGTACGCCGCCATACGGCTCTTAGAGCCCCCAGACCTTCGATGCGAGTGAAATCGTCGCAGATCGTGCGCGGTGCACCACGGGGATATCGATGCGCGCCTTACCCCGCTCTTTCGCGCCATGGCAACTACCTCCGCCCGGATGTCCAGCGGTCCCGGAGCGGAGCTACGCCGACCGGTGGCCTCGGACATGACCTCAGGTCCAACTTCATAGCAACTACCGCAAATGCTTACACCACAATGGATTACAAGACTAGCTGGCTTCGCACCAAGTGCTTTCATGGCGGCGATCGCAGACTCCATAATGCCCGCTGCCAGACCACGCCATCCGACGTGAACGAGGCCGACAGCAACTCGTTCCGGATCGAGGATAAAGACCGGAACGCAGTCGGCCACGGTTATCGCGAGCAGTAACCCCCTCACGGCCGTTACGTGTCCATCGGCAGGTTCGGCAACGACAATACCGTCACTGGCGCGTGGATGGGTAATTATCTTCCTGCCGTGGACCTGCTGCGACACCACAACGCCTGTGAATCGTTCTCGCTGATCCGTAAAGAAGGAAAGCCAGGAATCCGGCAGCGTTCCGCTTTCGGGCTGAGACGGAATCGCAAGATCGAGCCCCGCACCGCTAGTACCGACCACCACTCCCCACTCGTCTTCCCACTCCTTCAGGACGTAGTGTCCCCCTGACTCGAGGATTTCAGCTCGCTCAGCTGCCACGAATTGCACGCAGGCGCCCTACTGCCTCTGGATATCCGCGCCCAGTTGTCTGAGTCGGGTGTCGATTTCCTCGTAACCGCGATCGATCTGACCGATATTGTGAATTTCGCTGCGACCCTCAGCGGCAAGCGCCGCAATCAGCACCGCCATGCCGGCGCGAATGTCGGGGCTCTCCAAGGTGCTACCGTGCAGTTTCGAGGGCCCGGAAATGATGACCCGGTGTGGATCGCAGAGAATGATCTGGGCTCCCATCCCCACCAGTTTGTCGACGAAGAACAGTCGCGACTCAAACATCTTCTCAAAAATCATCAGCAGTCCGGTACATTGGGTTGCTACGACGATCGCGATCGAGGTGAGATCTGCAGGGAAAGCGGGCCAAGGCCCGTCTTCGATCTTACGGATGTGTCCCCCGATATCAGAGCGGATCCGCTTTTCCTGAGAGGCTTCGACGATCAGCGATCCGCCTTTCAGCCGAGGTTCGATTCCGAGCTTCTCAAAATTGAGGAGTATTGAATGGAGATCTGAGCCGCGAACGCCTTCAATGGTGATCTGACTGTCGGTGACGGCGGCTAAACCAATGAAGCTGCCGACCTCGATGTGATCGGGGCCGACTACCATCTCAGCACCACCTAATTTTTCCACGCCTTCGATTCGCAGGACATTCGTGCCGATTCCGTCGATCCTTGCTCCCATCGACGCAAGTCCGTTTGCGAGGTCTTGGACATGCGGTTCGGATGCAGCGTTTCGCAGCGTTGTTACGCCTTCCGCCAGCACCGCGGCCATCAGCGCATTTTCGGTACCCGTGACGCTCGGCTCGTCGAGGAATATCTCTGCACCCTGAAGTTTCTTGGCTTTCACACTGTAATCGGCGCCGACCTCGACTTCTGCTCCAAGGCCCTGAAACGCGAGAAAATGAGTATCGACGCGACGCCTGCCTATAACGTCGCCGCCAGGCGGCGGCAACCTCACCTCACGGAATCTGCCGAGCATTGGTCCGGCAAGAAGGATTGACGCCCGAATCCTGGAGCACAGTTCACGGTTCAGCGTCTTAGGTGATACGTTGCCCGCATCAATTCTCAGCGAGTCGCCTGTTACCCACTCGTATGATGCTCCAAGATCGGTTACCAGTTCCAGCAGGTATGTCACGTCCTCGATCCGCGGTACATTTTTGAGGACGCACGGTTCGTCAGTCAAGAGGGTAGCGGCAATCATAGGAAGGGCCGCATTCTTGTTACCCGCGGGCCGTATCGACCCTTGGAGCCGATTGCCCCCGTTTACAACGAATTTCTGGCTCATTACGAGGCGAACCATACGGCGTAACTGGCCGCTGAGTCAAGAACTTTCCTTGACATGGGCGCTGTCGCCCGGGAACTTCCTTCGTTCGCTTCGAGACCAGTAGTAGATTTAAAGAGTGTTTCTCTCCTCTACGACGACGGCAATTTCAGCGAAGGAGTGCAGATGGTTTGGGCCCCCGCTGTCACAGCGGTATCGGTAGCGGTCATAGCAGGCACGCTCCTGTTCATCAGCGGCGTTTTCTTGTTCTGGATTCGCGACGTCAACCGACTCACGCGAAACCTGGAGCAATTATCTGACTTCCTAAGCCAGAATGCGGGGCCGGCTCTTCGTTCGGCCAAGGACCTCGTCAACGACGCCAGTCGCATGGCGGTGACATTGCGGCGGGAAGCAGACGAGCTAGCGGACACATCGCGAATGGTGCGGGGCAAGGTGAAGAAAGCTGCTTCTGCCATTGAGGACCGCCTCGTCGATCTGGACACACTGGTCGAGGTAGCTCAGGGAGAACTCGAAGAGACAGTGCTGGACGTGACTGCGGCACTTCGGACCGGCCGCCGTAGTGCCTCGCTGCTTCGCTCACTGCGACGCGCGTTCCGAGGCAGGAAGCGCTAACCTTGTCGCAGCGCAAATTGTTGGGTGGGCTAGCCTGCGCAATCGCGGCCGTCGCCATCTTTCCCGCCGTCGCGCACGCATGGACTCCCGGTACGCACATTTTCCTGGGAGAGTCGGTACTGGCTAACTTGGCCGTCTTGCCCGGATGGGTCGCTGAACTGCTGCGATCCTTCCCCTACGATTTCCTCTATGGGAGCATAGCTGCGGATACATCCATTGCAAAAAAGTACGCGCCAGTAGGCCGTCACTGTCATTCGTGGAAGGTTGGAAGGGAGATCTACGAACTGGCCACCACTGAGCCACTGAAGGCGTTTGGACTCGGGTACCTAGCACATCTCGCCGCCGACAGCGTGGCACATAATCATTTCGTACCGAGACAACTCGTCATCACGTCGCGCACGATCGCCTTGGGCCACTCGTGGTGGGAGAGTCGCTTTGAGGCTCACCTGGGAAATCACAACGCCAGAACGGCGAAGGATCTTATACGGCAAGATCACGGGACATCTGACGGACACCTTGATGAAATACTTTCGCCCACCATTTTTTCAGTGCGCACTGGGCGCCGAATTTTCAGGGGAATGGTGGGATTAACGGAGACTCAAAGCTGGCAGACCGTGTTCCGGGCTGTGGCAGAAGCCAGCAGGTGGGATTTGCGCGAGGACGACATCGACGCGCAAATGGAGGTGTCGTTCAACCTCATCATCGACCTCCTCCGGAATATGAACGGGGCTCTGTCCACTGCCGAGCGGCTTGACCCCTCGGGAGAGTCATCGTTACATCTGGCAAAGACTATCCGGCTGGACGTCCTTAAGGGTGCGATATCCACAGATATCGGTAAGCTGACCAACATTGCTGACGAACACTTCGCGCTCCCGGAATACCCTCACAGTTTCTGGCGGGATTTGTCGGTGTCCCGTCCTTGGAACGCACACACTAACGCGGAACAAGCCTAAGTGGAGACACGGCCAACGGCCGTGCTCTTCAAACACTTTCGCAGTCCCGCTCCAGGCCCGCATACGCGACCAGCAGCGTCCTAGGCCCAACTTCTTCTTCGTTGAAGTCGACCACCACCTTTAGGTCCCTGCTCTTTCCCGTAACATCGATTATCCGACCCGATCCGAACTTTCGGTGCCTGACCCTTTCCCCTTTCACATAACGAGGAGAATCCTGTGACTCGTTTTCGTAGTCGATCTGAGAGGGCTCTAACCACTCCCCAGCAACCGGCGGTCGATAAGAAGATCGTGGACCGAAAACGCTGCTTGTACGATGCTCCACTACCAATCCCGGTGGAAGTGACTTGAGAAAGCGCGACGGTCTGCCCGGCATCAGTTGTCCGCCGCGCCTTCGCGTTCTGCTCCACGACATGAGAAGAACGTCCTTGGCTCGCGTAATTCCAACATAGGCAAGCCGTCGCTCCTCCTCACATCCTTCGGGCGTTTCCAGCGAGCGACTCAGCGGGAGCAGGCCGTCTTCCATCCCGGTCATGAACACAACCGGCCATTCGAGTCCTTTGCAGCTGTGAACCGTCATCAGCGTTACACCATCCGGGTCACCTTCGACCTCGTCGTCCGACGTCGTAAGCGCGGCCGATGCCAAGTAGCGTTCCAGCGGAGTTCCGATCTCATCCTCCGCCACCTCTTCTGACCACTCGGCCGCTCCGTCTACGAGCGCCTTCACGTTTTCAATTCGTTCAAACCCACCGATGCTATCCTCGGCAAGATACTCATCGTAGTCCGTACGTTCGATGATGAGCTCCAGCAGTTGCGCCGCTGATGTTTCTTTGGACTTCGCCCGCGCAAACTCGATCAATTCCACAAACTCCGTTAGTGCGCTTCTGGCCCGCGGCGCTATCTCGCGAATCCTCTCAGCAACCGACGCGGTCCAGAACAACGAACGACCCCACTTAACCGCCGTCTGCTGTAACACGTCGAGGCTGGTCTTTCCAATTCCTCGCTTGGGGACCTGAACAGCACGAAGAAATGCCTCGTCGTCGGAAACATTTACAATCAATCGCAGATACGCGATGAGATTACGAATCTCCCTTCGCCGATAGAAACTGATCGATCCCACAACGCGATACGGAGTTCTGCTTCGTCTGAAAACATCCTCGATAGGTCGAGATTGTGCGTTCGTTCGGTACAGGACCGCAAAATCACTACTCACGTAATACTTCTGGGCGGATTGCTCGGTAATCGTGCGGACCACCCACTCGGCTTCGTCCTTTTCGTCGGCCGTGGCGGTAACGGTTACTCTCTCTCCACCGGACCGGGTGGTGAAGAGCGTCTTCCCCAGCCGGTTGGCGTTCTGTTCGATTACCCCGTTGGCGGCGTCGAGAATGATCGACGTTGACCGATAGTTCTCCTCCAGTCGAACCACTTGCGCATCAGGAAAATCGTCCTGAAAGTCGAGCATGTTCCGGACATCCGCTCCGCGCCAGCCATAGATCGACTGGTCGTCATCACCGACAACGCATATGTCCCGCCCGACTGCTGCTATTTGGCTGACTAGCAGATACTGTGCCCTGTTAGTGTCTTGAAATTCATCGACCAGGACCGCACGAAACATGTCCTGATATCGAGCAAGGCGTTCAGGATGCTGCCGAAACACAGTTAGTGGGTGCATTAGCAAATCATCGAAATCCATTGCATTGGCTCGTAACAACGCCTTCGTCATTCGCTCGTAAACGTCAGCCGCAATTCTCTGCAACTCGTCTTCAGCTTCCTCGGCGAGAGTCGCAGCAGAGATCAGTCGGTTTTTCGCCCGTGAGATCTCAGCCTGGACCGCCCTGGGGTTGGTCGCCTTAACGGAGTGTCCAGCAGCGACCATAAGTCTCTTGATGAGGGAAAGGCTGTCTTGTTCATCATAAATTATGAACTGCTGTGTGAATCCGATCAGTCGGGCTTCGCGCCGAAGTAACCTTGCTGACAA
>JACZUR010000005.1 GCA_022573095.1 Gemmatimonadota bacterium
TCACACATCGGCAAGTGGACTGTCCTGGCCGCCACCGTGGGACTTACCACCATGGCCGCCATCAAGATGGGTCGTGCCGACGATCGGTTCGACGAACTTCAGACGTTCTGTCAGACCGCGATCGGTATCTGCTCGACGGAAGCGGACGGAGCGTTCATTGACCCCACCGCGGAGCGCCTCTTCCAGGAAACGCGTTCGCTCGACGGCCAAGCTCAAAGGTTCCTGATCGGCGGGCAGTTCACTCTCATGGTGTCAGGAGCGTTGTTCTTAGTGGACCTGCTTTCGGACCACGGCGGCCCAGAGAACATACCCTTCACTCCGCTGAAACTTTTTCAGCAAGGAAATCTGGTGGGGTTGAGAATCGAGTATTGAGGGGACGGTAAAAGAGACGTAAGAGACGGTAGAAGACGGTTCGGGACGGTCGGGGACGGTGGGGCTACCGCTTAAGACTTACAGCTTACAGCTTTTTTCGTGCAGCGTGCAGCGTGCAGCGTGCAGCGTGCAGGAAAGCGGGGAGCGGGGAGCGGTTTCCGTACTTCGTTCCCTCGTTCCCTCGTTCAATCGTTCAATCGCTTTCGCGGCAGTCCCGCCTTGAAAGGCGTTTTTATTTTCGCCGCTCTTGAGAGCGTGTCAGTTGCCGAGCCGGCGCTTTAGCGCCGGAACCGAAGAAGCTAAGCGGTAAGTTCCCCAATCCCCTCGTTCAACCGCTCTTCACCGCTCGCACGAAACCACTGGCGATCGCACCGTCCATCTCAGCGGCCAGGGCAAGAGCCTCATCGCCAAACGGCTCCAGCAGCACTCGAGCATCTGCCGTCGACAGAATACGCGTGAACTCGATGCTCGGTGCGACAAAACCGGCTTCTCGCAACTTGGCGATGTAGTCGTTCATCTCCAACGCACCGGCGACACAGCCTACCCAAAACTCGGGGTTAGACCTGATCTGGTCCGGAAGTTTCCTGCGCAACACAATATCTGAAATCGCAAGACGGCCGCCCGGCTTGAGAACTCGAAACGCCTCCCGTAGCACCCGATCCTTGTCCACCGCCAGGTTAAGGACGCAGTTCGAAATGATCGTATCGACAGTATTGTCCGGAAGCGGAATATCTTCGATCCGGCCCTTGAGGAACTCAACGTTCTCGAATTCCGTCCGGGCGAGATTACGGTTCGCCAACTCCAGCATCTCGTCGGTGAAGTCGATCCCATAAACTTTGCCGGTCGGCCCCACGCGGCGCGCTGACAGGAGAACGTCGACTCCGCCACCCGACCCGAGATCCAGTACCGTTTCGCCCTGCCGGAGTTGGGCCAGGGCGGCAGGGTTCCCGCACCCCAGGGATGCTGTGAGTGCAGCTTCCGGAATGAGTTCCCGCTCCGCCGAGTTGTACAAGTCGCTGGTGATCGGGTCCGAACAACTCGCGCCCGAACAACATGATCCGGTCAGTGCAGCCTTGCGGTAATGTTTCTTGACTTCCGTCGTGATATCTCGTTCCATCTTGCTAACCTCTCCCCCCTTTTGCTCACTGCTGTTAACAGCCGCACGCTCCTGACACCGTGTCGGCGTGAAGGCCAATTACGACCGCCTCATGGAGACCTTCGAATGCAGGCTTGTTGATCGCATAGTGACACCACCTTCCCTCGCGGCGTAGCGTAACGAGTCCGGCTTCGCGGAGCACTCTCAGATGGTGCGACAGCAGCGGCTGTGGCACATCGAGGTAGTCTGCGATATCGCAGACGCAGCGTTCGCCTTCAGCAAGGAAGGCCAGCGCCCTAAGACGGGTCTCATCCGCCATCGCCCGGAAACCGGCGCACACCATGCCAGGGGGCGACTCTACATCAACGATCATAGATCAATATATGTATATGTATTAATATTTGCAACGCCGGTAGATCCAGCTGCCGCAAAAGTGGATCAACCTACGCGGAACAACTCCATCCCCCGCTCGTATCTCCTCTCGATGCGCTGCCGCAACCGCTGGTTTGGCTTGGAGGAAAGATCGGGGTCCTCTTCGAGCAGCGCGAACGCCGCGGATCTGGCCGCCGGTATTAACTCTGCGTCCTTCGAAAAGTCCGCATATCTCAGGAAAAGACCCCCGGACTGCCTAGCCCCCACCAACTCGCCCATTCCCCTCTCCTTCAGGTCCAACTCGGCAATCTCGAAACCATCCTCGGTCTCCGCGAACTGTCTTAGTCGACGCGGCACCGAGCGTTCCGGACTCATCAGTATGCAGTAGCCGCGATGCGCCCCCCTCCCAACCCGTCCACGCAACTGATGCAGCTGCGCCAAGCCGAACCGCTCGGGGTGTTCCACCATCATAACCGTGGCGTTGCTCACATCGATGCCCACCTCGATTACGGTCGTAGCCACGAGCACCTTTATCTCCCCGTCTCGGAAGCGTCTCATCGTCAGTTCACGCTCCTCCGTTTTCATTCTGCCGTGGACGAGCCCAACCTTGTGTGGTTTCAGCTTTTCTTTGAGTTCGACGGACATCGAACTGGCTGCCCGCAAATCGGTGCGCTCGGATTCATCTATCACCGGGTAGACCACATAAGCTTGCCGGCCGGCGTCGCACTCTCCTCTTATGAACTCGTAGACTTTGGAACGCGCTTTGGCCGGGCGGACATCGGTGCTTATGGCTCCGCGGCCCGCAGGTTTGATTCGCAGGGTAGAAATATCGAGATCTCCGTAAACAGTCAGAGCTAGCGACCTGGGAATCGGTGTTGCCGAAAGAAGCAGTACATCGGGCGAGTCCCCTTTCCCAACAAGCGCGGCTCGCTGCTCCACGCCAAAGCGGTGTTGTTCATCTATGACCGCGATCCCCAGCCGTGAGAACTGGGTGTGCTCTTGTATTAGCGCATGCGTGCCTACAACAAGGCGGGCTTCTCCAGCGGCAATGCGTTTCCTGACTTGCTGTTTTTCGGACGGAGACAGCCTCCCCAGCAACAGATCCGGTACTATGCCCAAACTCGCGGCGAGCTCTGTAAGCGATCGTCCGTGCTGTTCCGCCAATAGCTCGGTCGGGGCCATGAATACCGCTTGGTAGCCGTTTTCTATTGCGAGCATCATCGCGAAGAGAGCCACAACCGTCTTCCCAGTTCCAACATCACCCATCAGGAGCCGGTGCATTCGCTCCCCAGACGCCATGTCAGCCGTCACTTCTCGAATACATCTCTTCTGGTCCGACGTGAGCTCGAAGGGAAGATTGTTCTTGAGCTGCGTTGTGAGATCCCGCCTATTCTCGATCCGCGGGCCCTTGGGAACGGCTTTCGCGATCTGCCTTGCGCGGGCCACCACAATTTGCAGATCGAGCAGTTCGTCAAAAGCGAGGCGCCGGCGACCGCGTTCCGCTGCCTCGGTTGTGGGTGGATTGTGGACGGCGCGGAAAGTGTCCCTCAGATCAGGGAGGCTATGTTCTTTCAGAAGGTGCGGCGGCAGGCTCTCCTGCACCGTGGCAACGAGTGCCTCCAGATGTTCGTTGATAAGCTTTCGAATGAGCCGGTGCGACAGGCCTTCGGTGGCTCTGTAGACGGGTAGGATCATACCCCGACCGAGAAGCTCGCTCTCGCCTTGTTCGCCGAGTATGATCTGCTCGCGCGGAACTATCTGTCGCCCGTGGTAGAACTTTACGGGGCCGGAAACCAAGATCAGCAGATCCCTCTTGATGACTCGTTCCAGGAACGGTTGGCCGGGCCAGGAACACTCGATGACGCCCGATCCGTCCTGTATTACAGCCTTGAAGATCTTCAACCGGCGCGTGGGGATGATGCCCGTCGAAACGACGGTACCCACGAGGTTTACTTCATTGCCAACTACAGCTTCGGCAATCGGCGTAACGGTCGTGGCATCCAGAAACCGATGGGGAGTGTGGTAGAGGAGATCTTCAACCGTTTGAACACCCAGGCGGGCGAACGCCTGTGCTCGATGCGGCCCGACTCCCTTGAGAAATTGCACGGGCGTGTCGAGCTCCAGCTTCATCAATCCTTCAATATGGTCTCAGCAAAGATTCGCGGTTCGAACGGGAGGAGATCCTCCAGCCGTTCGCCCACTCCGATGAAGCGCACCGGCACGCTGAGTTCGCCGGCCGCGGCCACCACGGCTCCTCCCTTCGACGTGCCGTCGAGCTTCGTAATAATCATTCCGGTAAGCGGAATGGCGTCGCTAAACTCTGATGCCTGTCGCAGGGCGTTTTGGCCGACCGTACCGTCAACAACCAACAGGGTCTCGTGCGGAGCACCGGCTCGCACCTTGCGCGCAACTCGCACGATCTTAGCAAGTTCTTCCATCAGATCGCCGCACGTGTGGAGGCGTCCCGCAGTATCCACCAGCACGACATCGATCGAGCGGGCTTCCGCCGCGCGTATCGCGTCGAAGACCACCGCGGCGGGATCTCCGCCGGGCTTTCCCGAAACATACTCAACACCAATCCTATCAGCCCAGACCTCGAGCTGTTCGGTTGCTCCCGCACGAAACGTATCGGCGGCTGCGAGCATGACCGATTTGCCGGCGTCCTGCAGCTTCTTCGCGAGCTTCGCAAGCTGAGTCGTCTTGCCCACCCCATTCACCCCAACGAGGAGAATCACTCCGGGACCGGTACCGTCGCCAATATCCAGGTCCTGCCGGCCAGACGAAACATCTGCCAGGCCGCTGATTCGGTCCATCAACCAATGCTTGAGTTCCGCCTCCGTGCGAAGCCGGCCGAGTCGCATCTGCGCCCGTAACTCACTGGCAATTTCAAAAGAAACCCGCCCAAAATCGGCTTCTATGAGTAGGCGCTCGATGTCCTCGACAGCCGTTTCGTCGACACCCTTGACCATTACGGCAACGTCTGTCAGCGCAACGGCTCTGATCTTCTGCCAGAGTCCCATCTCTTAGGGAAGTCCTTTGCGCTGTCGGAATGTCCACTCGGCTGCCAGAGCCAGCACGATCAGGACGAACACCCACCAGCGCTGACGCATTCTGCTTTCAATCATAGCATTGCCGGCGACGCCAGACGTTGCAACAATAGCAGCGTTTCGCAAGTGAAATTCGTCGCTGTAGGGTTCAACCACAAAAGTTCCAGATTCATCTCGCCGGTTCATTTCAGTCCACGTGTACACGCCAGGATCCACCCTCAGTAGAGCCTTCCCCTCCGCACTGAATCTAAGGACAGCGGTCAACGCAGTGTCCGCACCTGTAACCCTTACAACGGCTGAGTCGCGAGTTCCCGGGATCGTCTCAAAAACAACCGGCATTCCCAGTTGTACAACCTCCGATGCAACAAGCTCGGATCTACGCAGGGATCCCGCCCCTAGCAGCCAGTCGATACCCGCCGCGACCACCGCCCGATAGGCTTCGCGGGAAGCTCCACCTCTGAAAGCCCAGCGCCAGACTCCGGAGGCCGCCGTCGTGAGCTGCCGTGTGCCGGCTGAGTCACGACCCAGCAGTACGGGACGCTCAGCTCCCCTCCTGCCCTGTCTCGCGATCAACGCGGACCATTCATCGGACCCGGCCACGAGAGGCACAATACCGGTCAGCGGGGGCAACGAATCCCACTCCACTCCTGCTAGCCTCCCTGCAAAAGGAGACGCTAGGTCCGCACGAGCTATATACCAGTCACCCTCAAAGATCTCCAGCCGAGGGTCCGAGCCCGCCGGCCATCTCCAAATGGGCTTGAGGGGCAGTCCCGTTATTTCCTGACCTCTTACGACCAGCACTCGAGCCGCGCGGGCCGCCGCGCGAACCCTGGCGGCATCGACCGCTACCAGCGATCGCATATCGATCCACCTGTTTTCACCAACACGAGCAAACCCCTGAACACTCGTACGCGAAACCTCCACTATCTCGGAAACTAGGAACCTGCCCTCCCAATCAGCCGGGTTGACAAGCACAACTATGGCCGGTTGATCAACCACGCTAACCAATCGTACTCGCTCGTCATCTCTTTCTTCCGCATCACCCTGAACATCGAGAACGACATGCAACACGTTGACCCCCGAATGCAGGCTCGAAGGTGGCAGCACAACGCGCCGGCGGGCGACACCAGGAGAGGGTGGAAGTTGGATGTCCTGCGTCAGTAGGACACGCTCGCCGTCGCGAACGTCGATGCGACCGCGTGTCGCAGGCAAGGAACCCCACGTAGCGATCGTCAGGTCCAGGGAGAGCGAGTCACCGTCCTGTATCGATGATCTCAGCGATAACTCGATGATCGCCGCGTTAGGTAAGGTATCCCTGGCAAGAACCAGTACTCCCGCTCTTGCAAGTCGGCTCCCGGGAATAGTCGGAATATCCTCCAATTCGCCATCGGTAACAATTACTACGGGCACTCCACCTCCGACAGCCGCGTCCAGAGCATCCTTCAGCCGGCTTGATCCGGCACGCGGGGGAAGCGTGTCGAAGAGTTCAGGGCCCTGCCCGAAACGCAAGATGCTGCCGCCGTCACTAGCCAATGAACGGGCGCTGTCCAACGCTTCAGCCCACCTGCCACCCGCCGCGTCCATACTGAGTGATGCGTCCAGGAGCACCGTAGTCGGTCCTCCATCTATTCGGCGCCGTGAGCTTGGGTTGAATAACAGCAGTACCAGACCCGCAAGCGCCACCGTGCGCATTAGGGCAGGAAGCACTCCCAGCAACCCCAATTTTTCAATACGCAGATAGACGAAAAGCGCGCCGCCCGCAACGACCAGAATCGATAAGACGGCCCCTGTCATCGAGGTCCACTTTGCAACGTCATTGTGTTAAGCATTGCCGTCTTACCTCAACGAAGCAACAAACGTTCCTCGGTGGGATCGTACGAGCTTGTGCTAGCTGGTGTTATTGGCCTCGGCAGCCAGATTGGCTGGCGGGGGGGTGGGGGGGCGGTCTTACAGTGGTGGACGCAACACCACATTCCGACCTTCAAGTAGGGCGCGGAACTCGCTCGACACCCTCTCGAACTCACCGAGCATCGACTCGGGAACGGGAGTTCCGTCACCGACGTTGAGGCGACGCGGATCGAGGTGCCGGCCGTTCTTGATAAACTCGTAGTGGAGGTGGGGAGCAGTTGCCAAACCACTCATACCTACGAACCCGATGCGCTGGCCCTGGACCACTCTCGTTCCGGGCCCGATACCTCTTTCAATACGGCTCATGTGGGCGTACCGAGTCTCAACGCCTGCGGCATGCTGTATCACGACCGCCCGGCCGTAGCCGCCGTCCCTGCCAGCACTCTCAACCACCCCATCTGCAGTAGCGCGAATCTCGGCGTTGGTGCGAGCGGCAATGTCCATGCCGAGGTGAGGCCGCCGTACCCTCAGTATGGGGTGGAATCTAGAACGGGAGAAGTTAGAGGAGATGCGCCCGGAGAAAGGCACCGGATTGATAAGGAAAGTTCGTCTCAGAGAGAGACCATCCGAATCGTAATACGCGTTCCGTCCGCGCTGATCCGTGATGACGAAGGCCGACTTCTTGTTGCCCCGCGTTTCGACTTCCGCGGCGAGAACCCTTCCGAAACGAATATCCCCTTCCGATGATTCAAGTCTCTCAAAAACGATTCGGAATTCGTCCCCTTCCCAGATATCCCGATAAAAATCTATCACCCATCCATAGATGTCATCCGTCAGGGCGTGGATCAGCTTATCCCGTTCCCTCCTGGGCAGCAGAGAATCACCCACTGCGCGATCCATCGCGACCCATAGCGAAGAATTGATCTCACCCACTACCCGCACCGTGCTGAACGACCAGTCGACCTCGATTGAACTACCGATCCAAACTCCCAAGCCGTCGCGGTCCAATTTGACAAATCGGTCTTGGTCCACCCGGTAGGTAACACTGTTGGGTATCGAATCGCCTGTCAGATATCTGAACTCGAACACCATGCCGGGCCGGACGCGTCTTGGCTCCAGCCCATCCGCCTGTCCCAGCAGCTGCAGGAGTTCCTGTCCGATGACGTTATGTCGCGCGAAGAGATGCGAGAGAGTTTGATTGCGGATCAGCTGGTCACGTTGGTAACGATATGGGGAACTAACTACGAGTGGCTCGGCGACGACTTCCGAATCGCTGGGCAGAGCGACGCTAACGGTCCATATGAGAGCGGCGGCCGCAACCGCGGCCACCACTGTGAACCTACGCTGTACTCCGTTCAATCCATCTGTCTCCGGATGAAGGTCGGAATCTCCATCTCGGGAACAGACTCGTTGTCGATTGCGGACCGCTTCTTCGACTGTTCGGCGGGCTGAGACAGCGTGGAACCGGAAATCCGCTTCTTACGCTGTGGAAAGGGAAGCACTCCAGAGGTCGACCTACCGAACGGACTATCCATCTGCCCCATCTGCTTGTCGAATCCGGTAGCAATAACTGTAACCCTAATCTCGCCCTGCATAGCCGGGTCTTTCACGGCGCCGAAGATTATTTCCGCCTGGTCACCGGCACCTTCGTGAATGACTTCACTGATCTGCGTCACCTCTCCGAGGGTCAGGTCATCGCCCCCGGTAATGTTAACCAGGACACCCGTCGAACCCCCGATTGATATGTTGTCCAGCAGTGGACTCGAAATGGCCTGCTGCGCCGCCTCGAGCGCTCTATCTTCCCCTCTCGCCACACCCTTGCCCATGAGCGCCGAACCGCCGTTCTGCATTACCGTGCGCACGTCGGCAAAGTCGACGTTCACCATCCCGGTGACGCTGACCAGCGTCGAGATCCCCTGGGTCGCATGGAGGAGCACCTCGTCGGCCTTCTTTAACGCGTCCTGGAACGGCACATTCTTGCCCACGACCTCGAGCAGCCGCTCGTTGGGAACCACTATCATCGTGTCTACGTGCTTCCGCATTTCAGCAATACCTATCTCGGCTTGCTTCATGCGCTTTCGGCCCTCAAAGAGAAACGGTTTAGTGATGATGCCGACCGTAAGCGCTCCTACGTCTCTAGCGAGTTGAGATATGATGGGCGCCGCTCCGGTTCCGGTTCCGCCGCCCATGCCGCACGTAACGAAGACGAGATCGACGCCTTCGAGCACCTGAATTACGTCGTCGCGATTTTCTTCAATAGCTTGACGTCCAATCTCCGGACGCGCACCCGCGCCGAGACCTCTGGTCAGCTTCTTGCCGATCTGAACCTTGATATCAGCCTTGTTGGATCCCAGCGCTTGCGCATCCGTATTCACTGAGATGAACTCGACGCTCATCAAGTGTTCCTCGACCATTCGATTCACCGCGTTTCCACCACCGCCACCGACACCGACAACCTTCATCCGGGCGTTCTGCGAAACGGTTTCCTCTAGCTCGAAGACCATAGGCCCCTCTTGTCCATAATGTGCCATTAAAAGAATTCTTGCAGCCAGCGCTTGACCGGCCCGAAAAACTTGTTCACTCCAGCACCGGCAAATACTCCATCTTGATGCGCCCTGCAGCGCGCTCCGTACAGAGCGAGACCCACCGGAACTGCGTACTGTGGTGTCTGAACGCTGTCCACGATCCCGCTTATCAGCTGATCGGGCGTTCCGACCCTGACCGGCATCGCAAACACTTCGCGAGCCAACTCGATTATTCCCGGAGTCTGGGCGACGCCTCCCGTTATGACGACTCCAGCGGGAAGCTTTCCCACAAACCCCACCGACTCGATGCTCTCCAACGCCAGCCGGAAAATCTCATCCATGCGCTCATGGATAATGTGCGCCAACAGCTCACGTCTTGCCTCCCGGATTCCCTGTCCTGGCGTTCCCGGAAGTTCGATCATCTCGTCCGGATCTACAAGTGGCTGATATGCTACGCCCCACAGCCGCTTGAGCTCTTCCGCATTAGACTGCGTGACACCTAGGCCCTGAACGATGTCGCTGGTAACGTGCGCGCCGGCGTACGGTTGGCTGGCCAAGTGCCGGATTTTCCCGTCCTGGAAAACAGCAATATCGGAAGAACTGCCTCCGACCTCAACTAAAGCGCAACCTAATTCTTTCTCCTCGCCGGTAAGAACCGAATACGAGGCGGCCAGACTGGACAAAGCCATATCAGCGACTCTATAGCCGGCTCGCTCCACCGCTTTGCGAAGATTTTGCGCGGCCGTGCTTTGCACGGAGATCAAATACATCTCGACCTCCAAGCGTAAACCCGTCATCCCGATGGGGTCGTTTATTCCGCCGTGGCTATCGACGCTGTACTCCTGGGGTATCGCGTGCAGCAACTCTCTATCGGTTCCGAGGCTTATCGCCTTTGCGCCCTCGTGTGCTCGCTCAACCGCCTCCGACGTGACCTCGTCGCCCCTCACAGCTGCTACTCCGGCCGATGTTTGCGCCCGGACGTGTTCACCGGCTATACCACAGTACACGGCGGACGCTTTCACGCCGGCCATGCGCTCGGCGTCCTCCATCGCTCTAACGATGGAGTTAGTGGTCTCCTCGATATCGCGAACAATTCCGCGCTTAACGCCCGACGATCTCGCGGTTCCCACCCCAAGCACTTTTACTCCGGTAGTGCGTTTGTCGCCGGTAAGGCCGGCAAGCACGGCGCTCGTCTTCGTGCCCCCCAGATCTAGGCCCGCTACCAGATCTTCCTTTCTCAACTTTCTGCGCTCCTGACAATAATCCAGTTCGAGTAGCGGGCATCCAGCTCGCCTGATATCCGTCCTGTCTTCTCTACAAGATGCCGCTGTACCGCCGCCACGCGCTGGAAAACAACAACGCTCGCGTCGACCGAAAGAACGACCACGTGGTCGGGGAATTCGAGAACCAAGCTCTCGTCATCGCCGAAGCGAATGGCGTCGATCCGGGAATAGAGATCGGAATGAGCGTTTCGGATCCTTGCCAGGGTACGCACCAACCTATCGTCAGGTCTAGCTACTATCGGTAAGTCGATCTGCGCGCCTACTGGATCGTACGGCAGCACTCTTGCACGGGAATCGAGCACGACAAACCCGTCCGGGCCGGATGCCAGAGCGATCGGGATCTCTTCGACTATATCAACCGTGACCGTCGCGGGTAACTTCCGTCCGACCCTGGCCTCGACAACGCCCGGCATCGCCTCCAGCCGAAGTTCGGCTTCAGACAAATTTGAAAAAAGACTCTCCTCTTCATCAAACTCCAAGACCACCAACACCTGTTCGGGATCGAGAAACCTTGCGCCGCTCAGTTCAACCTGCCTGATCCCGAAAAAAGGCAACTCGGCCAACCAAAGCGGGGCAGTTACCGCAGTAAGAAGCGCCAATCCGGCAACGGCCCCGACGGCTCGCGTTCGCGTCATACCGTCGCGCCCGATCGAGTTTCGTGTAGAGCCCTCCCGACTTTGGTGATGTCTCCCGCGCCAAGAGTGATTACACAGTCGCCCTGCTTGACGAACCCGCCGAGAAAATCACTCACGGAACTCAACTCCGGGATCCAGTGGCACACTCCTCCCGCATCCACGACAGCATCCACTACCATTTTCCCGCTGACACCTGGAATCGGCTTCTCCCTCGCAGCGTAAATCTCCGAAACAATGACGACATCAGCCGTAGAAAGGGCAAGCCCGAGCGCAGAGGCGAGGCTCTCAGTCCTGGAGTACAGGTGTGGCTGGAACACCGCTATCAATCTAGACTCAGGAAAGCGTTGCCTTGCAGCGCCCAACGTAGCGATCACCTCGGTGGAATGATGAGCATAGTCATCTACCACAGTGACGCCATCATATTCGCCCACAATCTCGAAACGCCGGCCCACACCCTTGAAAGCCGCAAGCGATGCGCTTGCTTGTTCCAGATCCACATCCATAGCCGCTGCAACAGCCATCGCCGATGCCGCGTTACGGATATTATGGAGACCGGGCACTGTGAGCTCGAAACGCTGTGCAGCCGCAACGGGCGAATCCAGAACCGCTACCGAGCGCTCGCTCGTACGCTCCAACACAGAAATCTGGAAATCGCACGTCGTACCTACGCCGACGGTCCAAACCTTCGTTGACAACTGCCTCGCTACGCGCATCGCGCCGGGGTCGTCTCCGCCAACGATCACCCTGTCAGCGCAGTTGGCGAATTCAACGAACGCAGCCTCCAGGCGTTCCATGGTCCCGTAACACTCCATG
Source organism: Gemmatimonadota bacterium (assembly GCA_022573095.1). GTDB lineage: Bacteria > Gemmatimonadota > Gemmatimonadetes > Gemmatimonadales > GWC2-71-9 > B16T1B5. The sequence goes on from JACZUR010000005.1 coordinate 11,992, forward strand.
TGGTCGCCCTCGACGCTGTTCACTACCGCGATCTTGGGTCTCAACACTAGGAATGACTGGTCGTACTCATCCGCCTCAACCACATACAGCTTCATCCCACCCGCACGCGCGTTGCCCTGCCACTCGGCTACCCGCCCCCCCCCGATTCCGGTCGGATCCAATCCCGCCTCCGCGAGAATATCGGTGGCCATGGCAGTGGTGGTGGTCTTCCCGTGAGTTCCGGAAATCCCCACTACCGAGCCGCGTTCAACGAGCGACTGCAAGGCTTCGGCCCTCCGAAATACCGGCACTCCTGATTCCCGGGCGGCTTCGAGTTCGGGATGATCTGGTTTTATAGCAGCAGTGTACACCACCGCTCGCACACCATCTAAGTGGCTGGAATCATGTCCTACATGGAATCCCACAGAGGTCAGGTCGCGCGAAGAGGCACCGGCTTCATCCGAGTCGCATCCCGTCACTGCAACCCCGCGGCGCTCGGCGATAAGCGCAAGCGCACTCATCCCAGCGCCGCCAATTCCCATGAAATGAATGGGACGGGAATCGTCCGGGTCGAAGAGATACATCCGATGGGTGGAAAATATACGAAAATCGCGAAAGTTACGAAAGGGGTTGGACTTAGCTAACTATCGAAAGCAGCTGGGAAGCGATTTTCGAGGCCGCTTCCGGCCGACCACGACGGGCTGCGAGACACCCCATTTCGTCAAGTTGAGAATCGGATTGTAGCAGCTCCTTCACCGCAGTGCCGAGCCGTTCGGGGGTCAAAGCTGCCTGGGGCAGATGGATCGCTGCGCCGGCCGCCTCGAGTGCCTTTGCGTTACCCGTCTGGTGATCGGCGGCAGCAGATGGCAAGGGTATCAGTATGCTGGGAAGTCCCCACGCACAAAACTCTGCCACCGACATGGCTCCGGAGCGGCCAACCACCAGGTCGGCAGCGGAATAAGCTTCGGAGATAGGATCCCAAAAGGACCTGATTTGCCTGTTGGGTGGGTTATCAAAGCCTCGATACTCTTCGAACGTAGCGCTGCCCGTACTCCAGAGAACCGCTACATCTGCTAGCAAAGTCTCAAGGGCTTCAGCTACCACCGCATTTATCGACGCAGACCCCTGGCTACCTCCCGTCACAAGCAAGACCTTTTTGCCCTCGGGGATTCCGAGCCGCCGTTTAGCTTCCTCGCGGCCGGCGTCGGTCGGCGGCCTAATGGGATTACCGGTGTCAAAGACTCGCTCAGGATCAGCGCGAAGTCGCGTACGCGCCTCGGGAAATCCGAGGTGGATCTGCTTGGCGGCGCGCGCCAACCAGCGCGTCGTGAGCCCCGGATATGCGTTTTGCTCCTGAAGCGCTATGGGAATTCCTGCCCTGTATGCAGCGAACAGTACTGGACCGGCGACATATCCCCCCGTGCCCACAACGAGAGAAGGTCTCTCCTCATGAATCAATCTCTTGGTAAGCCGCAAGACCTTTGATACGAGTAGCAGCCACGCCACGTTGCGCCAAAGTCTTTCGCGGTAAATTGGCTGGAACGGCAGCAAACGGTACCTGTGAGATCTTTCCGGCAGGATTGATGCTTCAATTCCCCTTTCGGATCCGATCAGCACCACTTCCACTCCGGCTGCAGCAGCCAGCTCATCGGCGATGGCAAGCGCGGGCATCAGGTGTCCCCCCGTTCCTCCACCGGCGATCATGATCTTCATCACCGGGATCTGCCCTGGATGCCACTCTCTCCGATGCTCATAATGACTCCGGTGGCAAGAAGGGCCATCAGCAGATTCGATCGACCATAGGAAACGAAGGGAAGAGGTAGACCTGTCGCTGGAACCAGCGCCATTGTCACAGCCACATGAAAGATCGCGGTAACTCCGATCAGCGCAGTCAAGCCAACGGCGAGAAGCGTGCCGAAGGAGTCAGGCGCCCGACGCGATATTCGCAGACCAAGGAAAATAAAGAGCGAGTAGAGGAACAGCAAAAACGAGACACCCACGAACCCCCATTCTTCACCTATAGCGCTAAAAATGAAATCGGAATATGCATGCGGGAGATAGCCGAGCTTTTGCAATCCTTCGCCAAATCCCACCCCCATCAGTCCGCCAGAGCCGATGCCGATGAGCGACTGTCCAACCTGCCAGTTGCCGTCGAGCGGATCGGTGCCCGGACTCAAGAAAGCCGTCATTCGTTGCAGCCGAAACTGAACAGCCATTAACTCGTGCCCCAAGAACGGGAGAGCGATAACTCCAATTACAAGGAAGTGGCCGATTCTTGCGCCGCCGACGAAGATTACGATGGCCGCTAGAAGAGCGGTGATGGTCGCAGTTGAAAGGTCGGGTTCGAGGGCTATCAGTAACACCATCGGCGCCAGTATCACCACGAAAGGCAGGATACCAAGTTTGAAATCCCTAAGTTGCGGTCCCTTTTTCGCAGCTAGCATCGCGGTCCAGGCTATGACCGCAAACTTTGCAACCTCAGACGGCTGTATCGTGAAGAAGCCCAGGTCGATCCACCGACGTGCTCCGTTTCTCACGGGGGCGAGTTCATGGGTAAACGGAAGTAGCAGTACGATCAGAAGAAATGCCGCGACACCTGCAAGCGGCCACGCGAGTTTCCTCCATAGCGCGTAGTCGAGCTTGGCTCCAATCAACAGCATGATGAATCCGAGGATCGCACCTGAGAACTGCCTGAACGCGAAAGTGCTACCGGAGAGCCCGCTCTGCACCGCCACGATCGAGGAAGAGCTGTAAACGGCGGCTATACCGAATACTACCAGTGCAATCGCTACAAGGCCCAGCAGCCGCGACTCCCACGCAGCGAGCCTCGGAGCCCTTCGTCTCACGATCACTGGTTCAGAACCAGATCTCTGAACCGCTCGCCACGCTGTTCGTAATTCTCAAACATGTCAAAACTTGAACACGCCGGCGACAGCAGCACTATACCGTCTGGCTCCGACAGATCCCTAGCGGCCTCGAACGCCTCGTTGAAATTACCGGCCACCGTCACCCACATTACCGCGCCTAGATCTTCCAGGACCACTCCGCTCGCTTCGCCAAAGGTCACTACGGCCTTGCACATTGTGCCGCCCGCCTGCGCCAACGGATCGTAGGGTTCACCTTTGTGTCTCCCGCCCACGAGGGCCACAAACGGCCGGTCCATCGACTCGAAAGCAACCCGCGTTGACGCCACGTTCGTGGCTTTCGAGTCGTTGATCCACAGTACACCGCCGATTGTTCCCACCAGCTCCAGGCGATGCGGCAGCGGCGCAAAGCCCGCAATAGCTTCAGCAATGTTATCTCTCGCTACCCCGGCGGCCTGGCCGGTTAGCGCAGCAGCGAGGCAGTTCGCAACGTTGTGATCACCGAGAAGTTGGACGTCCCGCCGTTCAACGAGTTTGGCCTCTCCGAGCATTAGCTGCTTCCCCACCCGGTCGTACCACGCGTCAGCACGGCCAACCAGACTCCAACTCAGCCGATCGCCTGGGGCGCGAGCGGCGAGGTCCGTAACAGCGGGCTGATCTCCGTTCAGAATCCAGATCGACTGTGAATCAGCGTTTTGGAAGATGCGTTTCTTGTCGGCGTAGTAACTGTCGAGATCGGCATACCGGTCAAGATGGTCTGGGAAGAGATTCGTCAGCACGCCCACCACAGGCGCCAGTTCATGACAGTCGTGGAGTTGAAACGACGACGCTTCAACCACGACCCAATCGGGGATTGAGTTTCCCGATGCTAACTCAATGAGCGGCCTGCCGATATTTCCGGCGACCGAGGAATCCAATCCACCGGTGGAGAGAATCGACCCTGCCAAAGCAACGGTTGTGGTCTTGCCGTTCGTACCGGTCACGATCACCAGCTTAGTGTCGTGCATAGCACGCGCGGCTAACTCGAGTTCGGCGATTACTTCAACATCGTTCTCTCGTGCGACACGCACGCACGCAGCATCCGGGTCTATCCCGGGGGAAACCACCACGGCGGACGCCTGCCCAATTCGGCTAATGTCGTGATACCCCAGATCGACGGCGACGAGATCGGCGTCCAGTTGCTGCACTCTCGACCGAAGTTCGGACGTCTCCGAAATATCGGACGCGTAGACCTTGACGTCTTGGGAAGTCAGCCATCGGGCCGCCGCCAGACCCGAACGGGCAAGACCTACAACAGCAACTTCACCACGTCGCCATTTCTCGGGAATCATCTAACTTTGAGAGTGGAGAGCGCGACGAGCGCACAAATAATTCCCGCGATATAGAAGCGAGAAACCACCTTGGGCTCGGTCCATCCGAGTTTCTCAAAGTGGTGGTGTATCGGCGCCATCCGGAATAGCCTGTTTTGATCGGCGTACTGACGACCACCCTGACGTTTCCGCCATTTATAAACACCCGTTTGCAGCAACACCGAGCCCGCCTCCGCGGCGAAGACCCCGCCGATGATCAGTAGCAAGAACTCCGACTTCAGCAGAATCGCGACGGTGCCGAACGCGCCGCCTATGGCCATGCTCCCAGTGTCCCCCATAAAAACCTGCGCCGGGTGGGAATTGTACCAGAGGAACCCCAAGCACGCGCCCATAAGGGAAGCACAGAAAACTGCTAACTCCCCCGAACCCTCCAGATAAAAAACCCTCAGGTACTCCGATGCATCAACTCTGCCGTACAGGTAAGCAAACAGTGCAAACGCTGCCGCAGCTATGACGCTAAGTCCCGCGGCGAGTCCATCCAACCCGTCCGTCAGATTCACGGCGTTGCTGTATCCTGTTACTATCAGCGTCGTAAAAAGCACATAGAGTGCCGGAACCATCACGACAAGTGAGTACTTGAAGAACGGCAGCGTGGTAGAGTTTGCCGGAAGCGTGTCAGCCGGTGGGTACAACAGCAGGTAAATGCCGAGAGCCACACCAAAGCTCACCTGACCGATGAGCTTGTACTTGGCAATCAAGCCTCTCGACTTGCCTTGTACCACCTTGAGGTAATCGTCCACAAACCCTATGAAACCCATCCAGATCGTGGCCACGATCGCCACCAAGACGTAGGCATTATCGAGTCTCGCCCACAGCACGGTCGGAACCACAGTACAAAAGATGATGACGAGACCGCCCATTGTCGGCGTTCCCTGTTTGGAATGATGGCTGTCTGGACCGTCGGACCTTATTACCTGCCCCACCTTTCTACTACTGAGCATGCGGATCATCCATGGTCCCATAACGAGCGCCACCAAAACGGCCATACCCATCGCCCCCGCCGCCCGGAAAGAGATATAGGTAAACAGATTGAAGATCTGATATTCTGAAGCGAGGGGAGTTAGAAATTCATAGACCATGTATTACGCTTCTCTCGTCAGATAAGATCTTACCCTCTCCAAGTGGACACCCCGCGATCCCTTGAGTACGATCAGTTCCCCGCCCTGAACCTTGCCGGCGAGCCTTTCAATCGCCTCGTCCGCGTCGCGCGCGACTGCAAGCCGGCTGCCGAGCTTCTTAGCGTGCGGCGCGAATGCCTCACCAAACTCGCCTACAGCGACGATGAACTCCGGATTCAATGCAACGACCTCATTAGCCATCCGTTCGTGATGCAATCTACTTTCCTCGCCTAGCTCGAGCATAGACCCGAGTACCAGCACTAGCGGCCTCTTCCCGCGCAGTTCTCCAGCGATCTGGAGTGCCGCGGCAACCGACGCCGGATTGGCATTGTACGAATCGTCGAGGATCAGCGTTTCCCGGTGCTCAATGATCTCGCAACGGCCGGTAGCAACTCGCGCGGATCCTATCGCATCCTGCACTGCTTCGGGCTCCAGGTCCAGCTCCTCGATTAGGGCCAACGCAAACATTAGGTTCAGACCCTGATGAAGACCTGGGAGCGGCGCGACAAACTCGCGGTCCATAAACTTGAGAACAACTCGGCAGCGTTCACCGACTTGGTACGAGTCGGGATATATGTCACCGGTCGACGCCAGGGAAACTCTAATAGCGCGGGAGGATCTCCTCTGCGCCTCATCCCGCAGCGATCGGGGCTCCGCGCCGACCAAGCCCACTTCGGCTCCATCGAGGATAGAAACTTTCTCTCGAACCGTGGCTTCCAGTGAGCCGAAACCTTCAAGGTGAGCGGCACTAACGTTCGTAACGACCGCGACGCTCGGTCGGACCACTTCCCTAAGCCACGCAACTTCTCCCAATTCGCTTGCTCCGACCTCCACCACCAGCGCTTCGGTATCTTCCGGGGCGTCTAGGATCGTAAGCGGGACACCGATCATGTTGTTTTGGTTCTCGCGGGTCGAATGCGACCGCCACCGCGTACTCACCGCAGCCGTCATAAACTCCTTCACGGAAGTCTTCCCGTTGCTCCCGGTAACCGCGATCACCGGGCCCGTGAATCGGTCGCGCGTGCCAGCAGCAAGGTGCCCGAGGGCGCGCCTCGTATCTTCAACTTCGAACAGATGAAACCCAGGCACTGGAGGCGTTCCAGTTCTCACAACCGCACCGGCCGCTCCACGCTCCTTTGCGCGTTGAAGAAAATCGTGTCCGTCAAAGTTTTCGCCTTTGAGCGCTACAAAAAGCGATCCGGCTTCGAGGTCTCGCGTGTCCGTACGTATGGAAGTGAACGCAACGTCCAGTGGCACCGGTACGGACAAAGCTTCCGCGACGCTTGCGCCGGAAAAGAGGGTCATGAAGCGGCCCGGCTCGCCAAAGCCTTGTTGACGACCGCTACCTCATCAAAGGGAATCCGTTTGGCACCGATCAGCTGGTAATCCTCGTGTCCCTTCCCGGCAAGCAGGAGGGTGTCACCTTCATCCAGCATATGAACCGCCCTTGTGATCGCTTCAGCACGATCGTCAATGCGTAGGTGGGCAATCCCCTCTAAGCCCTGTTCTACATCCTGAAAGATCTGTTCGGTATCCTCAGTTCGAGGATTGTCGGTGGTGAGAATCACCAGATCTGACAATTGGCCTGCAGTACGCCCCATCTCGGGTCGTTTTTTGCGATCCCTGTCGCCCCCGCACCCGAACAAGATGAGGAGTCTCCCCGGGGTGGCATCGCGCAGGGTGCCGAGAACACGGCGATAAGCGTCGGGGGTGTGCGCGTAATCCCGGAGGACGATCCACCGACCGCTGTACAAGATCTCCATTCGACCCGGGATTATCGGAACGGTATGCAAACGCGCCGCGATCGCCTCCGGGCTGTTACCGAGTGACCATGCTGCTGCTGCTGCTGCAAGCGCATTTGAAACATTAAATTCGCCGATGAACCCGCAATCTACACGTTGCGCGGACCCATCTATGACGAGAGTAAAACTGGTTCCGTCCACTCGTAAATCAATATCGACTGCACACACATCGGTATTCGCAGCGGTGCCATAACTCACTCGGCGGAACGCACGGCTAGGGAGCGCGCTCCACGTCGGCACGTCGGCGTTCACGACTTCGACTCCGCCTTCATCGATGTAATTCGATAATGAGAGCTTGGCATCGAGATAGTCGGCTAGGTCCCGGTGGTAGTCCAGATGTTCGTGCGCGATGTTGGTGTACACTCCCGCGCGAAAGCCAATTCCAGCCACCCTCTTCTGATCCAGTGAGTGAGACGATACCTCCATGGCAACGGTTCTCACCCCGCGATTGTACAACTCACCCAGCGATTTATGAAGCGATAGCGGATCCGGCGTCGTTAGCTTGGAGGAATCGGGAAGGAAAAGCCCGTCGCCATCAACCGTACCCAACGTTCCAATCGCCCCCGCGGTACCGTCAACGTTCATGAGGTGCCGCAAGTATGCCGTGGTAGTCGATTTGCCGTTGGTACCGGTAATCCCAACTAAACACATGTCATCTACCGGCGCTTGGTGCAGTTCCCGCGCGGAGAGCGCGGCGCCGATTCTGGGATCTCTTACAACAATCTGCGGTAAATCGATAGCGCAGCGGTGGCTCACCATAACGGTTGCTGCACCTGCAGTTAGTGCGTCGTCCAAGAAATCATGCCCGTCAACGCTTGTTCCTTCCACTGCAACGAAAAGCGAACCGCTACTGACGGATCGCGAATCATACTCAACCTTCTCGAACACTTCGGGAGGCGTACCGATTACCTCGACAAGTTGGCCTCGCTCCCTCAGAGCCTCCAGCAGACGGTCAAGTTTCATCGAGGCGCACCGCCTGAGGTACGAAGCCTCACTAGAGTGCCAATCGCAACGGTATCCCCAGCCGCAGGCACTGTGCCGTTCACACGACCCCACCCGTCGACGACGACACGCAGACCTCTTTCGTGTAGCATGCTCGCGGCCTCCCGCATCGACTTCCCGGCAACCTGCGGAACGAGCGCAACCGTGTCTCGATCCTGAACGCCCGTGACCCGCGGCCAGTCATACCGATTGACAGAACCCTCCCAAACGCTCCTGGGCTCGCCGGGAACCTCATCACTTACTCCCCTAGTCAACCTTCTTCGATCCAGCGCCCCGGTCGGTGTGGCCAGCGCCTGCTCGATAACCGATCTTGTGACCGGGGCGGCCGTGACCGAACCATATGTTCCTCTAGGATCGACGAGCTTGATAACTGTAACAAGCTGAGGATCACTCGCGGGAAATATAGAGGCGAAGCTTGCGGTATACGCGCCGGCTATATAACCATTGGGGCCCACCCGCCGCGACGTACCTGTCTTGCCCGCGATTTCATAGCTTGTCAGCGCAGCCAGCGAACGGGTGCCCTCTCTGTACACGACGCCTACCAGCATTTCCCGCAGCAGTGCGGCTACCTCGGATCTAACAACCCGCCGTACGGGTCTCGGTCTATGTTGATAGATAAGATCGCCGGCGCTGTTTCGAACCGCTCTAACGAGCGTGGGCCTGAGCAAAACACCATCGTTCGCTATAGCGCTATAAGCCGACGCCAACTGGATTGGAGTTACTGCAAACTCATAGCCCATAGCGAGGCTCGCCCGAGAGAATCCGCTCCACTCACTGGGACGGCGGAGAATACCTCTCGACTCTGACGGATACTCTACGCCAGACGGCGTTCCGAAACCGAAATCACGCAGAACTTGATACTGATGACTCGAACTCAGACGTTCAGTAAACTTGACTATGCCGATATTGCTGGATAGCTGGATGACATCAGAAAGCGTACCCCAGCCCATTTTTGTTACGTCTCTTATCGTTCTACCCGCATGGGTGTACTCCCCATCTTCACCCCAAACAGAGTCAGTCGCGGAGACCAAGCCATGCTCGATGAGCGCAGCGGCTACAAAAAGCTTTGCAGTGGATCCCGGCTCGTATGGGTTCGTCAACACGGTCGCCTGCGCCGTACCATCTCCTGTGAGGGATGCAAGAGCTAGTATCTCCCCCGTTGCGGGCGCCATCACAACTACGTCTCCGCTGGTAGCTTCGTACTCCACTAGCGCGTCAAGCAGCGCGCTTTCAACTATCTCCTGGAGATCGGCGTCTATGGTCAGATAGACGTCAGACCCCCTGATCGGAAAAGCATCCAACCGAGACGGGGATTCGTAGCGTCTCCCACTTCTGTCCCGCAGAACAACCGCGCTACCGGAAACTCCCTGAAGCAGAGTATCGAGAGAACGCTCCAGCCCGCTGGCGGGTCTGCCGGGCGATTCGGGGAACCCTATCAATGACCTGGCAAGGTCGGCATCGGGATGAAATCTCGAGTATTCACCCTCCGGATGCACACCCGGGATACCGGCAAGGGGTCGCACCTGCGCAGAGCTGAACGGTCCGTGAAAGTAGGCATAACGGGACCCGCTAACCGCGCGAGCGACATCGCGGTGTGGCAGGGCAAGATTCGTCGCAACCGCTTCGATATACCGATTGATTTCCGCTTGAGTATTGCGGTCGTCGTTCAGCTCGTTGGGCGCTATACCGATGTGAAACACCTCCTGGGTCAACGCCAGAGGAACCCCGTTCCGATCGTAAATGCCGCCCCTTGGCGCCGGAAGGTCGACGAGTTCGGTTCTCTGCGACCGGGCTTGCTCGCGGTGTCGGTCGCCGTCAATGAGCTGCAGTTGAGCTGCGCGACCCCAAACGAGGAGAATCCCGATCCACAGTGCAGCTTGAATCGCACCCAGTCTTACTCGGATCGTTGCCATTAACGACGACCTCCGAAGAACTCTAGGAACACGATCTCACTGTCCACCGGCAGTCTCAGGCCGAGGCTTTCCGCACGCGGGATGAGCACCGAGCGGCTTCGGAATGATCGCACGCGGCCCGACTGATCCGCTTTTTCCGACTCGAACGCGGCCCGGTCTTCCCTCAACTCTCTGAGCTCACCTGCCAACAGAAGTGACGACGTCTGGCGCGACTGCACCCACACCAGCGTCGCCAGCACGAACGCGAGCCAAAGAGCCACCCAATGCCTGCCCTTAACCGTCATTACCCCTCCGGAAAACACGCAGTTTCGCACTCCGGGCTCGAACGTTGGCCGCCACCTCGTCCGGTCCAGCTACGATTGGCTTGCGCGTCTCCACCGAGCCAAGAGCCTCGCCGCGGCATGTACAGAGGGGTTGGTGCGGTGGACAGACGCATTCCCTCGCCCATTCAGCGAAGGCCCGTTTCACCAATCTATCTTCACCGCTGTGGTAACTAATGACAGCGATGACCCCCCCGGGCTCAAGGGCATCGCGCAGTTTGGGAAGCGCGGAGTTCAGCTGGCTCAGTTCTTCATTCACGGCGATTCGTACCGCCTGAAATATTCGCGCGAAATCCGGGGGACCGCTCCGCGGACCCAGCACAGCTCTGACAGCCCCCACCAGATGATCGCTGGTTGCGAACTGGACCGTCTTTCGGCGCCGAACGATCTCACGGGCCAGCCTCCGGCCCCGCCGCTCGTCCCCGTACTCCGTGAATATTCCCGCAAGTTCTTGCTCACCCACGGAATTTAGCAACTCTGCTGCCGTGCGACCTTCCGATCTGTCCATGCGCATGTCGAGCGGCACGGCTTGTCGGAAGGAAAACCCTCTTCCCTCATCATCTAGCTGATGGGATGAAACGCCGAGATCGAGAAGAATGAGGTCAGGTCGAAAGGCCGAGATGCGTTCCTGGACTTGCTCGTCGCCGAACTTTCCCACGGTGACCGTAGCGCCCAGCGGTGCGAGACGCCGGCTGGCAGCTTCGACTGCATCGAGGTCGCGATCGAACGCCAATACCTGAAGGCCAGCCTCCGCTAACGCTGCAGCGTGACCCCCACCCCCAGCAGTACAATCCACGGCACGCCGACGCGGTTTGGCGAGCCTGGATATCTCACCTAACAGAACAGGTGCATGAAACTGGTCGAGCACGATACAAGATAAGAAGAAAGCCCCGCCAGTTCACAAACGGCGGGGCTAGACTTTCAATTGCTATCTTCTTGACGGGGCTGACGGGACTCGAACCCGCGGCCTCCGGTGTGACAGACCGGCACTCTAACCAACTGAGCTACAGCCCCCCGTTACCGTCGAGCAGACGAATCTAAGAGGGCCCAACCTCCTATACAAGTGCGCCTAGTTGCAACCCCACGCCTGCCTTAGCTGCGGGATGCGCGCCTCGTACTGATCAAAGAACGGCAGGATCTGATCGGCAAAACCCGGACTGACGCTCCTACCCGCCCGCAACCTGGCTGCGCCAAGCTCCACCAAGTCTGCCTCCCGCGCGACAATACTACAATCCTCGGTATCCACAGCCAAATTGTCGAGTTGGCCCACGACAAAGAATGCGCTAAACCCCCAGTAGAAATTCGCCTGTGTCGTGATCTGCCCACCTTGCATGTCGTTTTCCAGACTCCTGTCGAGCCAATCCATGGCAACCTCGTAATGCTTGTTGGACGCCAGGCGAGCGGCGGGCTGCAAATATCTAAGAGCCACGTTGGTCTTCGTAGCGGCACTCGTGTCCCTCGCAACTGTCAATCGAAGTAGCGAATCTGCCAGATTCACAGCGCTGGTGTCCAGCGGAACTAGAGAATCTATGACCAGACCAGCGATAACGATTTCAGCTGAACTGAGTGTAC
>JACZUR010000124.1 GCA_022573095.1 Gemmatimonadota bacterium
TCCGGATACAGGTTGGCTGTCAGGGATATGGAGTTACGAGGAGCTGGAAACCTCTTGGGTTCCGAACAGTCTGGTCACGCGCACAAGGTCGGTGTCGACCTCTTTATGCGATGGATGAACGATGCGGTCAAAGCCTTAAAGGGAGAAGAGCGGGGAGAGGAGTTGCCCGCGCCCGAGGTTTATTTCGACGGTCCGGCCAACTTGCCTGACGACTACGTACCCGACGAAGATGCCAAGTTTGACTTCTACCGTCGTCTGGCGCGCGTCCTTGAAGTTAGCGAGATTGCCCAGTTGCGTGATGAAGTAAAGGACCGGTTCGGTCCTCTTCCAGATGTGACGGAAAGGCTCTTTGTGGTGTCGGAATTGCGAATCTTGGGAACGAAGCTCGGTGTGGAATCGATAGGCGTTCGCGGCGACGCGGCGAGGATTACATTTCGCCAGGGCGCCACTCCAAGTATGGTGAAACTGACGGCTGCGCTGGATGACGTTCAGTTTGGAGTCGAAGTTCGTAGAACGACGCCCCTTTCCCTGAGATTGACTCGTCTTGGAGCCGTCAGTCTGGGCAAGGGTCTGGTGCGCGCGCTGAGTGCGGTTGCAGGAAAAACAGAAGCGATTAGGGCGTGATGGACGCCGCGGACTATTAAGGGAGTTGAGATGAGACGTTGTGTCTTGCTGATGGCTTGCCTGAGCCTTGCTGGATGTGAGGCGTTTACTAGTGACGTCAATGTAGTGGCGCGCGCAGGCGAGTATGAATTGTCGGTTACCCGGCTGGCGCAGATTATGGCTGAAGGAAAGACCATGCCACTGCGCAGCGAAGTAGTGCGCCGGGTCGTCAGCGTATGGGTTGATTACGCGATATTCGCTCAGCACATCGCGGGGGGAGCGGATCTGCTTGATTCTGCCATGGTCATGACGGGAATGTGGCGTGATATCCAGCAACTACTCGCCGACAAGTACCACGATCAACTGATGGCCCCTTATTACAATCTGAGTCGAGCACAAGTCGACAGTCTTTATCGGACTGGTGAATACCGCTTGGTGAAGCATATCCTGGTCAGAGTCGCTCCGGATGCCGCGCCTCCTGAACGCGAGTCCAAACGTTCCATAGCTGAAGGTATTCGCCAAAGGCTTGTGGAGGGAGGATCATGGGAAACCGAGAACGAGCAGTACAACGACGACCGCAGCCGATCTGACGGAGGCAGTCTGGGCGTCATAGCAGCAGGTGAAACAGTCGCAGCGTTTGAGAGTGTAGCGTTCTCGCTGGAAGCCGGAGCTATTTCCGATGTGGTAGAGTCGGCTTTCGGTTTCCATGTGATCTCACGACCGGTTCTGGACGATGTTTATGACGAGTTCAAGTTCGACATAGAGGACAGGCTAGTCGTTCTGGCGGATACGGCATACCTCGATAATTTGCCGGTGCGGCGAGAAATCGAGGTGCGGACTAACGCAGCGGCACGAGCCAGGGAGGCGATTCAGGACCTGAGCAGATCCGCGAACTCCCGCCGAGTTCTTGCCACCTACGACTCGGGTGAGTTCACAGTGGGTGACTTCAAGCGCTGGTACCAGGGATTTCCGCCCGCCGCTCAGGCCCACATTGTGGTTCTGCCGGCGGACTCGATGCGAATCTTTATTACAGAGTTGGCTACCAACCACGTAATGATACAGGAAGCTATCGACGCGGGTGTCGAGATTTCCGCTACGGACTTCCAGTCCCTAAGAGATGCACACGAACGAGGCATTGAAGTCGTGCGCGCCACGATGAACATCACCGCTGAATCTCTAGGTGATTCAGCCCAGACCAGGGAGGCGAGGTTTCGCCAGCTGGAGTTGCGGGTTGATCAGTATATGGATGCGCTCGCGAAGAACGAGCGAAGGTTCGTTGCACTCCCACCGTACCTGGCGGATACGCTGCGATCCGTCATCGAGTGGGGAATAGAGCCGGCCGGTATCGAGAGGGTTGTACAAGAGGCCATCAGACTGCGGGCGGCCTTGGACGAGATTGCAGCGCCCGTACAGCCGGTGTTTCCTCCACGCGTTCCGGATGCAGCTGCAAGCACGGACTCGACAGGCTAAGAGATGAACCTGCGACCCATTCTGGTTGTGCTGGCTCTTGTTAGCACCTGGATGCCAAACGCGATACGGGCCCAAGAGTTCGTATTCGTCGACGGCATCGCTGCTGTGGTTGGAGACACTCCGATTCCGGTGTCTCGAGTACAAGAAGAACTCAATCTCTACCAGTCAGCGGGAAACGACTTGCCTACCGACTCTGCCTCTCTTGCCGCGCTACGGCAGGAGTTCTTGGAACGCCTGATAGAGGAAGAGCTCCTGGTGCAGGCGGCGCAGCGTGACACAACTCTCGTGGTTGCAGAGGATGAAATTCAGGAGATCGTCGATCAAGCAGTCCGAGATGTCCGTAGTCAGTTCACGAACGATTTGGAGTTCTTGATCGAGTTGCAGGCAGCAGGATTTGGTACCGAGGCCGAGTATCGAACTTGGTTTTCTGAACGTCAGAGAAGAGAACTATTGAGAGCGCGATTTGTCAGCTCTCTGCGCGACAAAGGAGAGCTCGTCGCACTGCCACCGACTGACGCTGAACTCCAGGAATATTTCGATCAGGTAAGGGATCAGTTGGGAAGCCGGCCTGCAACCGTAACCTTCAGGCAAATAGTGATTGATCCGAAGCCAACCGTGGCGGCAGTCGCGGCCGCTGAGCAACTCGCTGATTCCCTTCGCCAGCTGCTCCTTGACGACGCCGACTTCGCGTTCCTCGCGCGACGTTTCTCGGATGATCCCGGCACGAGGGACCTTGGGGGAGACTTGGGCTACTTCCAGCGGGGAGTGATGCACCGAAATTTTGAGGCCGTTGCATTCAGGTTGAGGCCTGGACGGATATCAATGCCTGTGCGAACGCCGTTTGGTATTCACCTTATCGAAGTGTTGCGGGTAGAGACCGCGGAGATTCAGGCGCGGCACATTCTGATCACTCCGGAAATAACGCGAGAAGATGTCAACGATGCGGAAGAACTGGCAGATTCTCTTGTTGTACTGCTCGCTAATGGTGCGGCTTGGGACTCGATTGCAAGAGTTAACCACGACGATTCTGAGCAGGCAGTTATAGACGAGGTGGCCGTCGATTCGCTGCCGTCGCTCTACAGCAATGTGCTAGCGTTTGCAACTCCCGGTCAGGTGTTGGGCCCCGTACGACTCGAGCTTTCGGAGACTCTCTCCAAGTTCGCGATAGTGATCTTCGGTGAGTTGAAGCCGGCCGGGGAAATCACTCTTGAAGATGTTAGAGGCCAGCTCGAGGGACGGGTTTCAGAGCAGAATGCAATCAGGCGATACTTAGAAAGGTTGCGCCGCAGTTCGTACGTCGATGTGAGGATGTAGCTTGAAACCGCGTATTGCTGTAACGGTCGGTGACCCTAGAGGGATCGGCCCAGAAGTAGTCTCAGATGTTCTCTCCGATCCGCCTGCGCCGGCGGATTTTGTTGTAATAGGACCTGGCGATCTCATCGCGAGCATACCTGCCGCGGAGCACGTTGAGGTTGCCGGATTCGAGGGAGGATCGTTAGATGCTGAGTCGGCGGGACGCCTCTGCGGGATCGCTATCGAAAAGGCGGCGGCACTCGCGCTGTCCGGAGAAGTGGCTGCGATGGTGACGGCCCCAGTGGAAAAACGAGCGCTGCATCTGGCCGGCTTCGATTTTCCTGGACACACGGAGATGCTGGCTCATCTCGCCGGTGGTCCCCCTGTGGCCATGATGCTTGCGTCAGACGAGCTCAAAGTAGTTCTCGCTTCCACTCACCTGCCGCTGAAGGAGGCAATCGCCGGACTTTCGACCGAGCAACTGATCGCTGTTGGGGAAATCACGCTGCGATCTCTCAAGGACCTCTGGTCGATCGACCGTCCCCGAATCGCGTTTTGTGCGGTCAACCCTCACGCCGGGGAGGGCGGGGACTTCGGTTGCGAGGACTTCGAGATCGTGCGGCCCGCCGCCGAAGCACTTGGCGCTGCGGGACCGCTACCCGCTGACACGGTGTTCGTGCGGGCTACGCGTGGCGAGTTCGACGCGGTTGTCGCGCCCTTCCACGACATCGGAATGACGGCTGTCAAGATGGCGTCGTTCGGCCGAGCCGTGAATGTCACACTGGGACTCCCCTTCATAAGAACTTCACCTGACCATGGAACCGCCATGGATATTGCGGGGAGGGGTGTCGCTGATTCGTCTTCGATGAGGAAAGCGGTGGAGTTGGCGGTTACGCTGAGCGGGAATTCGTAACCTACTCTGAGTCTGCGCTTGTAGTCTTGGCTTCCGCCGGGGTGGGGGTGGGGGTGGGGGTGAGTTGCAGTTTCTTTACTCTCCTCCGGTCCATCTCACGAACCGTGAGCAGACCGGCTGCAGTCTCGACCGAGTCGCCGACATTGGGCAGTCTGCCGAGGGTACCGAATACGAAGCCGCCAAGTGTCTGATAATTCTCTTCATCTATCTTGAATCCGTGAGCCTCGTTGGCATCTGATATAGGGGTATCTCCTGCCAGTAGCATTGTATCGCCTTGAGATATGTCAGGGGGCACTGATCGATCCGACTCGTCGTAGATCTCGCCCACGATCTCTTCGAGCAGGTCTTCCATGGTGACGATTCCGGCCGTCCCGCCATACTCGTCGAGCACGACCGCAAGATGATTCTTGGATCGCTTCATATCGGTGAGCACGTCTTCTATCTCTCGGGTCCCCGGAATGAAGGCTGCTTCGCGCATGATGCTGCTTACCGGCTGGAACCGGCGCGACTTCAGGTTCGCCAATATTTCTTTGGCATGTACCACCCCGACTATCTCGTCGAGCGACTCCTCGTAGATCGGATACCGTGACACGCCCGTTTCGGTAACGACGTCGATGGCTTCCTCCAACGTCGTCTCGGTCTTGAGCGCGATGACATCGGTGCGGGGTGTCATAACGTCACGCGCCTGTTTCTCAGTGAACTCGAAGACGCCCTCGATCATCTCGACATCCTGAGACGCAAGCTGACCGGATCTTTGGCTCTGCTTCACAAGCATGACGATTTCGTCGGGTTGGTGGACGCGGTCGCTTTCGCTCGACGCCCCTACGCCTAGCAGCCTGACAACCGCGTTAGCGGATCCGTTCAGGAGCCAGATGAAGGGGTTCGTGATGTGCGTGAATCCAATCAGCGGGCCCGCGAGCCATCGGGACGTGGCCTCTGGGTGCATGAGGGCAACGGCTTTTGGCGCGAGCTCACCGAGGACGATGTGCAGGAATGTTATGAACATGAACGCTACCGTCACGGCCACCGTGTGGGTTGCAATGAGCGAGAACGGGTCGGGCAGCATTACGAACATGCCCTCCAGCACCGAAGCCACAGCCGGTTCGCCGATCCATCCCAGCCCTAGGCTGGCCACGGTTATGCCCAGTTGAGTGCCCGAGATGTAGCGGTCGAGGGACCCAATCGCGTGGTGTGCGGCGCGGGCCTTGCGATCGCCTGCCTTGGCCATGCTTTCGATGCGCGTGCGCCGCGCGGCAACGAGACTGAATTCAGCGGCGACGAAGAATGCGTTCGCTGTAACCAGGACCAATACGGCGCCCAGTTTTACGAGAAGCGGAATAGAGGCGGGGTCTTCCATCGATGCTTTCGTAAGAAAGTACATCCCCGCTGGATATTGGCAAAGTTTCGAGTTCTTGCCTTCGAATGCCGCATTCGTGTATACTGCCGCCTCTTCAGTAGTTTGGCTTTGGGGTAAAAGAAGTGGAAATCCGCAATATCGCGATCGTCGCGCACGTAGATCACGGCAAAACGACTCTTGTCGACAAGTTGCTGCGGCAGACGGGAGTCTTTCACGCGAACCAGAACGTGCAAGAGCGGGTCATGGATTCAAACCCACTGGAACGGGAGCGCGGTATCACGATCCTGTCCAAGAACGCTTCTCTCAGGTGGGGTGATACCAAGATCAACATCGTAGACACGCCGGGACACGCCGATTTCGGGGGAGAGGTAGAGCGGATTCTGAGGATGGTGGATGGCGTGCTGCTGCTCGTGGACGCCGTGGAGGGCCCGATGCCGCAGACCAGATTCGTCACCCGGAAGGCGCTCGATCTGGGGCTCACTGCTATAGTAATGATCAATAAAGTGGACAGAGCGGATGCTCGGCCTGAGGAGGTGCATGATGACGTCCTAGAGCTTCTCATGGAGCTCGACGCCGACGAGCGGCAACTGGACGCTCCCTTCCTCTACGGATCGGCGCGCGACGGATTCGCCACTTGGAAGGCGAACACCACCGCCAATGATCTCAGCGTGCTGCTGGACGCAATCGTAAGACACGTGCCTCGTCCCCCGAGCGACGAGTCCGGGCCGTTCCAGATGCTTATCTCTACTATAGAGCATTCCCCTTACCTCGGAAGACTTGCCGTGGGGCGGATTGAGAGAGGGAGAGTGGCTCCCGGTGACACACTGGCCGTCCTCCCGTCCGGAGACGCGGGTGAGGTGGACGCGGATGCGGCGACTAGCGGCAAGGTTCTCAAGGTTATGGGGTACGAGGGACTTGGACAGGTGGAGTTGGATGGGGCGAGCGCCGGAGAGATAGTCTCGCTGGCGGGACTCGACGGTGTCGAGGTCGGTAAGACGATAACCGACCCTGCCAGACTCGAGCGACTGCAAGAGATCGCAGTGGAAGAGCCCACCATATCCGTCGACTTCATGGTCAACGACTCACCCCTCGCAGGCAGATCCGGAAAGTATGTGACCGGCCGGCAGGTCCGGGAGAGACTGTTTCGGGAGTTGGAGCGTAATGTCTCTCTGCGGGTGGAAGAAACCGAGAGACCGGATGTGCTCACCGTTTCAGGACGCGGGGAACTGCACCTCGCCATCCTGATGGAGACCATGCGTCGCGAAGGCT
>JACZUR010000125.1 GCA_022573095.1 Gemmatimonadota bacterium
TAGTTCCGGGCGCCACCTCCGTCTTCCGCTGGCGGGGGGATGTCCAGACTGAGTCCGAGGTCCTGGCAATCCTCAAGACCGAGCGACGCTGTTGGACCGAATTGGAACGGGCTATTGGAGAGTTGCATCCTTACGAGGTACCGGAGTTGATCGCCGTCCCGGTAGCACTGGGATCGGACCCTTATCTCGATTGGATTGCACAGCAAGTATCGTAGGAAGGTCGTGAGATGAGCACTCATCGAAAGCGTCGTGCGCGCTGGCATGAACCAGCGGAAGTAGTAACTCAGTCGTCGCAGTCCGTTGAGACTGGGGCGGGTGCGACGAGTCCGGAGCCCCTAGACTTAATCAAAGAATTCAGCGCGGAGGAGCGCACGCCCCTGCCGTTTGAATTAGAAGACGACCCCACGATACATGCGACTCTACTGCGTACTCCCAGTAGTGCGGTGCCTCGGGTACAGGTGGCGCTTGAGAAGGCGCCCAATGCCGCCGTCGAAGCGGCTGAGGACGTCGACGACTCTGAGACCAACATTGAGATTCTCTACGACGGGGCCAAGACGGCGGCGCGCAACGGTCGCTTAGGCCTGGCAGCCAGACTCTATGATCGGCTCCTCAAACTCGATCCCACGAATGTAACGGCGCGGAACGATCTGGCCCTGGCCTACGACGGGTCGGGTGATCACGAGTCTGCACTCAAGGAACTCGACAACTGCATCGAACTCGAACCGGAGAACCCGATGCTGCTGCTCAACCGGGCGGCGATTGCGGGGGCGCTCGGACGTTATTTAGATGCGGAAGACGACCTCAAGACGGTACTTGAAAACGATCAGAGCAACTCCGAGGCACACTACAACCTGGGCCTGGTGTTTTCGCGTAAAGGACTCTGGTCAGAGGCTATCCCCGAACTCAGAAAGGCGATTGAATTGGATGAGAGCCGCGCTACAGCGTACTACTATCTGGGGGAAGCTCTCAACCACATGGACGATCTTCAGGGCGCTTTACAAGCATTTCAACGAGCCGTCGAACTTGGCCCCAACCATAGGAACGCGCTGTACGGAATGGGCATCATGCTCGACCGGCTAAACAAACCCGAGGAAGCTGCAGAGATGTACCGCCGGTCGCGCGAAGTCGAAGCGTGATCCGGGTGGTGGTCGACGACCTCGCGTTCGTGGAAACGGATGCGACGGTCCGGCCAGCATCGACTAATCTGGAACCGATCTCGTCCGCACTTCGTAACATAGAGAAGATAGCGGGTCCCGCGTTTCAGAAGCAGCTATCTGTGAAAGAGCAGTTTAGCGTTGGTGCAGCCGTGGTCACCGACGCGGGAGACCTTCCCGCAGCGGTGGTCATCCACGCGGTAATTCAGGGACCGGATGAACCGGTCACCCGCTCGGGGATCAGAAAAACTCTCGTTCAAGTCCTGCAACAGGTTAACGCGTGGCAGCTTGCAAAGATCGCGATACCACCCCTGGGAGTGGGGCCGGGGAACCTCGAGTTGGATGTAGTGGCGCAGATCATGCAGGAAGTGATTTGCGAACATGAGATTCTGGCTCAGTATCCTGAGGAAATCTGCATAGTGGTAGATAGTGAAGACGAAAAGTCAGTCGTCGACTCGATCGTTACCGGGAGTGTATAAGTGACGCGGGGCGGCGTTGCGCTGCTGCTGCTTGGCGTCTGGATTGGCTCGTTGGGGTGGCTCGTTCGGCGTGAGTACTTCCGCCCGAGCTCACAACTCGCGGAGGCGAGCGCGGCGACGGTACCTCCAGGGGCAACTTTTTACTCCGTTTTCATGAACGGGACACAGATCGGGTTCGCCTCCAACACCGTGGACACGGTTCCAGGCGGCATCTATGTAAGCGACATTCTCGAGATCTTCGTTCCCGTACTGGGTTCCGCTCAGCGACTCAACGCGCACACTAAAGTTAATCTCTCGAAGGCGTTGCAGCTGATAGGTTTTGAAGCAAAGATCGAGGGAGACGCCAACCGGTTCGTTGCGCGTGGAGAAGTTTTGGGCGACAGTCTCCTGGCTATAGAAATTACGACCGGTGAGCGCACTGAAATGATAGAAGTGCCGCTCCGCGAGCCCGTCGTGCTGCCCGCTTATCTCCCGCTTCGGCTCTCTTTCGGCCCCGGTATTGAGGTCGGGGACTCACATACCGTAGCGCTGTACGACCCATTCACGTTCCAGGAAAAGATGGTCGACATAGCGATCACTGGTGACAGCACATTCATCATTCCAGACAGTGCAGTATTCGACTCCACCGCTATGCGATGGGAGGCAATCCACTGGGATACACTTTACGCGCGGCGAATCGAACAGCATGCGGGCGGTCTGCGCACCGAGACCTGGATCGACGAACTCGGCCGGGTGGTACAGTACCGATCACCGGGGGGTTTTGTGATCTCCAGGTCCGTATACGAACTCGCATACGAAAATTTCCGAAGAGGTCACGGCGTAGGCGCCGCACTGCAACCGGAGGTAATCGGGCAGACGGTAATAGCGGCGAATGTGTCACTTGGGGTCGACGAACTTGCACAAGTGCGCGTGGTACTCAGCGGAACGGAACTCAATGGTTTTCAACTCGAGGGCGGCAGGCAACAGCTGATTGCGGACACGCTCATAGTTACACGGGAAACTCCCGACCAACTCGATGCCGACTACATGCTGCCGAATCTCTCACTCCGATTCGCCCAGTTCGTACGACCCGAACCTCTCATTCAGAGTGATGACGAGCGGCTCCTGGCGCTCGCAAGACGCATCGTAGGACGCACGCGCAATGCGAGGCGAGCGGCTGAATCGATCAATCGCTGGGTATTCGAGGAGATCACGAAAGAGGTCACCGCCGGCGTCCCGAATGCGGTTCGTGTACTCGAAAACCGCAGCGGAGACTGCAACGAACACACCGTCTTGTTCGTTGCGCTTGCGCGCGCCACCGGCCTACCAACTCGAACGGCTGCCGGCCTCATCTACATAAACGGAAGTTTTTATTACCATGCGTGGGCGGAAGTTTTCCTCGGTGACTGGGTAGCGTTCGACCCGACACTGGGGCAGACACCGGCCGACGCCTCGCATCTGAGGTTTACGGTCGGTGGTCTGGCACGCCAGCTGGAATTAACCCGCCTGATCGGGAGCGTATCCCTTGACGTCGTCGAGACTCGGAATTCGTAGATGATTCAACTGAAGAACCTCTCAAAAAAATACGGCAAGTTCACCGCTGTCGATAATATCGACCTGCACGTGGAACGCGGCGAGCTTTTCGGTTTTGTCGGGCCTAACGGCGCAGGCAAGACAACGACTCTAAGAATGATAGCTGGGATCCTGCGTCCGACTTCTGGACGCGTGTTGCTGGGTGGTGACGATGTTGTGACCAACCCGATGAGCGCCAAGGCCAGGCTGGGCTTCATACCGGACAGACCCTTTCTCTACGAAAAGCTGACCGGAGCAGAATTCCTTCGGTTTGTTGCGGGGCTCTACGGACAGGACGGCACCGTAGTCGAGAAACGTAGCAACGAGCTGCTCGATCTGTTTGAACTGACCGCTTGGAAGGACCAACTGATTGAAGCATATAGTCACGGAATGCGCCAAAAGCTGATTATCTCGAGCGCGTTGATTCATCGACCGGAGGCTATAGTCGTGGATGAGCCGATGGTTGGATTGGACCCACGCGGTGCACGGCTGCTCAAGGACATCTTCCGGGCATTCGTAAAAAAGGGTGGGACGGTGCTGATGAGCACGCACACGCTCGAGATAGCCGAGGCAATGTGCGACCGAGTTGCCATCATTCAGAGCGGCTCTATAGTTGTCTCCGGCAGCATGGCCGAGTTGCGGGAACAGACAGAAGCGGGTGACGCATCTCTCGAGGAGCTGTTCCTCAAGGTTACAGGAGGCGCAGCGGCCAAAGAGCTGGCGGCGGTGCTCGAAGATTAAGATGGCGACAGCCCACATTCTCCGCCCGAAGCTACAGACCTTCATGGCCCGCATCCGCCACCGCGAGAGCAGTTCAGGCATTAAGACGCTCGTTATCGGTGGCGTTGGGCTGATATTCTGGACGATGGTGTTCGCAGTCACTTACCGAATGCTGAATTACTTCAGGGGTGTCCCAGAGATCGGCCCTCTGTTGGCAGGCAAGCTGCTTGGTTTGATTTTGCTGTCGTTCATATCCATCCTGCTCTTATCAAATGTCATAACGGCCCTGTCATCGTTCTTTCTTGCCCACGATCTCGATTTGTTGGTATCATCGCCCGTGGATTGGCTGCATCTCTACCTTGCCAAGCTCGGCGAGACGCTATTGCACAGTTCGTGGATGGTTGCGCTGATGGCTCTCCCGATTTTCACCGCCTACGGGGTTGTCTTCGACGGCGGCTGGTTGTTCGCTCCGTTCGTGTTCGTGGTGTTTTTGCCGGTTCTCATTGTTCCGGCTGTAATCGGCAGCGCGGTGACCTTAATTCTGGTAAACGTATTCCCCGCCCGGCGCACCAAAGACATTCTCTCGGTGATCGCCATCGGCGCGGCTGGTATTCTGGTTCTGCTGTTTCGAATCGTCAGGCCCGAGCGTATAACGAGGCCTGAAGGCTTTCAGAACCTACTCGACTTCATCACGATCCTGCGAACACCAACCTCGCCTTGGCTACCCAGTGAGTGGGCGACGAGCAGCATAATGAATTACCTGGTTGCCGGCCGGCTCGACCCCTTGCCTATTGTGCTGCTGTGGAGTACGGCGGCCTCCTTTGTCGTTCTGGGTTCACTGCTGCACCGCGCCGCCTACGCTAACGGCTTCACGAAGGCGCAGGAGGGCGCCGAACGGTTTGTGAAAGGGCGGTTCTGGAGAGTCATCCTCTATCCCATAGTGCATCCGCTCTCGGTTTCAAAACGCGAGTTCGTGATCAAGGACATAAAACTGTTCTTCCGTGACACCACGCAATGGAGTCAGCTCATACTGCTGGGCGTACTCGTGATCATCTACCTGTTCAACATCAGAGCGCTGCCGCTGTTCACCGGTGAAGAGGTGCCGTTCTTCCTTATCACCGTGATTTCGTTCCTAAACCTTGCCCTCGCCGGCTTTGTTCTGGCTGCCATCGCCGCTCGATTCATCTTCCCCGCCATCTCGCTCGAAGGGCGGCAGATGTGGTTGTTACGTTCAAGCCCGCTGGATCTGCGCGCGCTCATCTGGTCGAAGTACTGGATCGGGACTATTCCTCTGCTGGTGCTGGCTCTAGTGATAACTATCTTTACCAACATCCTACTGCAAGCGACGCCTTTCATGATGGGTGTCAGCGTCGGAACGATCATCCTCCTTACCCTATCTATCAGCGCGATGGCGCTTGGGTTCGGCGCTCTGTTTCCTCAGTTTGAAACCGAAAACGCAGCCCAGATCCCGACGTCGTTCGGGGGTCTGGTGTTCATGATGACTACCTTGGGACTGCTAGCCGTGGTAATCGTAATCGAAGCCATACCCATCTCCGGCTATCTTCAAGCTACGTTTGTCGGCGAACCGATATCGGTGACGCCAGCCATGATCGGGGCGTTCGTGGCGGTAGTGATAGTGTGCGCGATGGCGACGGTGATTCCGCTTCGGGTGGGGTTGAGGAGAATGGAGCAGTTCGAGTTCTAGTAAAGCTTTCCAACCCGGCTCATGCGCCTAGCACTAGCCCACCGCCCCGGGCTTTCCCAATGGAGATCCGCACCGCTCGCAAAAACTTCCATCATTAGATAGGGTCGCTCCACAGGAGGTACAGCGGGGAACCGGGCTCGAAGCTGCTAGATAGCATCCACAGTCCGAACAGAAGATGGCTGCGTGCTCGAGCCGGCTACTACAGACGGGACAATTCTCACGATCTAAGCCCTCTCTCGCCTTTCTGATCGCCTCGTCCACTGCCCGGTCGGCGGCGGAACTCCACGGCTCCTCCGGGACATCGTCTCGCTGCGCTTCTTCCTGCTTGATCGCCTCGAGAGCGGCGGCGGAAAAGCGCTGCTTTAGCACCGTATAATCCTCGTCAGAAAGCTTACCTGTCGCCCGGTCGAATTCGACCTCCCTCAATGCCGTCAGGGCGCGGATCTTGGGCGAATCAAGCTCTTCGGGATCGATCAGTTCGGGCGCACCAGGACTGTGCTGCGGGGTAGCTCCGCGGGCACGGGTTAGCGGCTCGAGAACAACGACAAGAACGGAAAGCGAAATCAGTGCACCCGCAAGCAATTCGAGCATCAGAGGTCCAGCTTCTTGAGCTCCTCCTTCAAGACCGTCTTCTCCTCAGAAGAAATCCTTGATGGAACGTTGTCGGATCGGCTCTCCTGAATCTCGGCTCTCATTACCTGGGCGCGGCGGCCCAGAATCCAGAGCATCGCACTTCCGATCGCAGCGATCATGACCCCCGGAAGAAGGTAGGCGGTGAGGTTGAACCCAGCAGGGATCGGAGCCATCAGCACCGCTTCACCACTCTCGGCCATGAACGACGCGATTATCTCCTCCGCCGTGCTCCCGCTTTGCACCATCGAGATTATTCGAGGATGGGTGACGGGCCACAGCGGGCACGTGAAATCGGTGGTGCGGCACTGATATATGGCCTGGTTGCAGCCGCACATGCACCTTAGACGTTTCTCGACCGCAATGACACGCGGATCGTTATCCCATTCGGAGATCGGCTCTCGCATTCCCGCCGCGCGGGCGCTGCCCACGCTAGATGTCGAGATGCCACCCTGTTCAGCTGGTACGCCTTGCTGTTGCTGGCGTCGGGAGGCAAAGATTGCCGGCAACAGACCTGCAAAGACCGTCCCCACCGCATCCCGGCGAGAAATATCAGTCGTCATACCAGATTTCTCTTCATCTGCTTTCCTCCCCCCGATTCACCTAGGCAGAGGCCGTCCTGGCCGATGATCGCATGGGCTCCGCGGCTACCCGGCGAGC